>JABIXC010000001.1 GCA_018666775.1 Rhodospirillales bacterium
CAAGCCATGAAGAAACTCATCCCATTTCTCACACTCATTTTTGCTTTCAACCTTGTGGCCGCTCCAAAGGGCCAGCTCACTTATGAAACGCCCGAGGCGGCGGCGAAAGATCCGGACTTTATCATCCAAGGCGAATACGCGGGTGAAGGAACCGATGGATCGGGCACCAACCACCAGCTCGGAATACAAATCGTAGCCCTTGGTGAAGGCACCTTTAATGCCACAGCCTTTCAAGGAGGGCTACCCGGCGCAGGTTGGGACGGCAAAACCAAGTGGATCTACACGGGAAAACGCACAGGCAAGGCCAAGGTAACTTTTGCCAATGATCAGTCGCCCATTGCGCTGCATTACAATGATGGCAAGGTGATTGCTACCAAGGGGGACCAGCAGGTCGGCACCTTCGCCAGAATGATCCGCAAATCGGATACCATTGGTGCCAAAGCACCCAAGGGGGCCAAGGTTCTCTTTGCTGGTAAAGACAATGGCTCGTTGGATAAATTACAGGTCACCAAGGATGGACTGATGAAGGAAGGCGCCATTACCAAGGATAAATTCCAAAGCTTCAAACTGCATGTGGAATTCCGTCTCCCTTTCAAGCCCACTGCCCGCGGCCAAGCCCGCGGCAATAGCGGCCTCTACCTCCAACGCCGTTATGAGCTGCAGGTGCTCGATTCCTTCGGCATCGAGATGACGCCCGCCAAGAATGATTGTGGCTGCCTCTACAAGCAGAAGTATCCGGACGTAAACGCCTGTTTCCCACCGCTCACCTGGCAGACCTACGATGTGGATTTTACCGCCGCAAAATTTGATAAGGATGGCAAACGCACTGCCCCGGCCCGCATCACCGCCAAGCTTAACGGCATCCTGATCCACGATGATTATGCGCTCAAAAATAAGACGGGGGCCGGCCAAAAGGAAGGGGCCACGCCCGGACCTATCTGGTTCCAAAACCACAGCAACCCCGTGCGCTACCGCAACGTGTGGATTCAAGAAAAATAAAATAAACATGATTCGCTTTCTCGCACTGGCATTTGCGGCATTTACCCTTTCTGCTGCGCCCCTGAAGATCACCATTGGCACTCTGCCGGGATTACAATATGACAAGCCGCGCTTTGAAGCCCAACCCGGGCAGGAGGTGCTGCTTTCCTTTAAGAATTCTGATGAGATGGCGCATAACCTCGCCATCATTGCCCCGGGCAAACGGCTGGAAATTGTGCAGGCTGCCATCACGTTGCCGCCCGATTCCAACTACATCCCCAAGAACAATGCCGTGCTGTGGCATACGCCCGTACTCAAGCCTGATGAAAGTGCCGAGTTAAAATTCGTAGCACCCAAGGAAAAAGGGATCTACCCCTACGTATGCACCTTCCCCGGCCACGGCCTGATCATGTACGGGGCAATGTATGTGGGGATCAAAATGCCCAAGCTTGCCCAGGACCAAAACGTTTCACCGATGGCCCGCGCTCAGAGCGCCAATAAAAACCTGCACGCCTGGCCTCATCGCCGACCGCTCCTGTATCGCATCTTCATGCCTGATGCCTCCCCAGCTGCAATTGCGGTAGCCCTTCCCCACGGTGTCTCCTACTGTTGGGATGCAGGCACCTGCCACCTGCGTTATGCGTGGATCGGAGGCTTTGTAGACCCGATGCCCGTCTGGAAGGCTAATGGCAACGGGCTGGCCAAAATAATCGGCACTAGGTTTTGGACTGGCTCAAAGGATTTCCCATTCCACAAAAAAATTCCATCTGATTTTAAACCTCAGTTTCAAGGCTACCGCAAAATCGATGGCCATCCTGAGTTTCACTACACCATTGGTGGCATTGATATTTACGAACGCATCACCGCCCTGCCCTCGGGTATGGGGTTGACCCGCCATTTTCGAATCCCAGATATCACCTACCCCCTACACATCACGATCGCCTCGAAAAACACAAAAGCCTCAAAGGGGAAAATCAATCAAGGGGTCGCCACTTTGACCAGTGACGAAGCCCAGAGCTTTGCCATCACTCATCACCACGCCCACAGAAAATGAACCGCGCAATTTTCATCCTCACCCTGTTCGCAAACCTTGCCGTCCATGGTGCCGGCATCAATGACTATTACAAGGTCGAGAATATCCCCGCCCCCAAGGGACTGGACGTGCAAATTGGAGGCCTGGCTTTTCTGCCTGATGGTCGATTAGCCGCCTGCTTCCACCGGGGCGAGGTCTATACGTACAACCCAAAGACAAAAATATGGAAACTCTTTGCCGACGGCCTGCGCGAGCCACTGGGGATTATCGCCGAGGATAACCACACGCTGGTCGTGATGCAGCGCCCTGAGCTAACGCGCCTGCGTGACACCGACGGCGATGGCGAGGCTGATCATTACCAGACCATCAGTGATGACTTCGGCATGACCGGCAATTACCATGAGTTCGCCTTCGGCCCCGCACGTGACAAAGATGGCAACTACTACGTGGGGCTCAACCTCGCTTCCAGTGGTGCAAGTATCCGCCCGGAAATCCGTGGTGAATTCCGCCACTACGGCATTTCACGTGAACAGTTTTACAAAAACCATAGGGCAGGGTCTGGCCGAATGTATTCAGCCACACCTTATCGCGGATGGATCATGAAAATTGCGCCCGATGGCAAGACCACCCCTTTCGCTTCGGGCTTTCGCTCCCCCAACGGAGTTAATTTTGATGCGCAAGGACGACTCTGGGCCACTGACAATCAGGGGGATTGGCTGGGCACCAGCAAGCTTTTCCATGTTAAGGAAAACAACTTCCATGG
>JABIXC010000002.1 GCA_018666775.1 Rhodospirillales bacterium
AAAACCATGGAAACCCGGCGCTTGCAATACCGCAAATACGCCGCTTAATATGATCAACCAGATGGGCCAGACCCTCTCTTAGATCAGGCCGCCAGATGTTCCATTTTATATGACGACGGACAAACACACCGCAAGATCGGGCGCTCCTTCGACCACATGCGCAACCGGGTGCGATACATCCTGAAAGGCGCAGATCCTGATACCCGTCACTTCCTTGGCTGCACGAAAGCGGAACAGACATACATCAAGGGAAAACGCGCTGGCGTATCCCAGGACCTAAATAGGAAGGCGAGGTGTGCAGCGGGTGCCGTCCAACCATCAGGGGCCAAGAAACCCACAAGGGAGATGTTGGAGGCAGCGAGTATTAGGAATTTTATCAAGGATGAGAGAAAGGAGGCTCTGCAAGGGGCCATTGTTAGTCCAGATTATTGAACATAACCTTCTTGGACTTCATCTTCTGAATCTGTGCCACCGTCATCCAACACGACAAATAGTATGTCCCATTAGAAATTATTTTTCCTAGCTTGGATTTTGAAATGGACCGTGTGTTTGGACGGGGTAAAGATACATTACTGCTCTCTAAAATATTTCTCACGACACTCGTTTTGATACCGAAGTTGGTATTTTCGGGTAGTGATCCAAATTTCTTCAGTACCTTCATTTTATCCAATCTTGCGACGGCAACACCGACCACATTGCCCTTATCGTCGAGTATTGGACCACCACTGTTGCCAGGTTGCAGAGCAGCATCAATCTGGATGTTAGAGAAGTTATTCCCAATACCGGTAAGGGAACTGATAATGCCCTTGGTGACCTTAATCGATGTACTCACTTTGCGGCCAAAGGGATAGCCAGCGACATAAACGTCCTGAAGAAGTTCTGGCTTGTCATTGCTCAATGGGAAGACTGTGGAAGGATGAAAATTTCCTTTCAGAAGAGCAAGATCATTCCTTGGATCAAAAGTAATCACAGTCGCCGCAATAGACTTGCCTTGGTGATGTATTTTGATGTGTTTACACCCTTTGATAACATGGTCGTTAGTGATGACATGCCCGTCATTGGAAACGGCAAATCCGCTTCCAGAGGATGCTCGAATAATTTTATTAGGGTCTAATTTCCTTTTGGGCGTACGGCGTGAACGTTTCCTAGCAGTTACAGATGGGGTCACTTTCTTAGAATATTCGAACTTTCCATTTTTCCACATGCCCTCTGTCACACGTCCATTGGCAAACTTATAGGTGCCCGGTCCGTGCCTCTTGCCATTCCTGTATTCACCGACGTATTTGTCGCCAGACTTGGCGTAGGTATATGTGCCCTGTCCGTGCTTCTTACCATTTTTATATTCACCAGCGTGTGTGTCGCCAGACTTGGCGTAGGTATATGTGCCCTGTCCGTGCTTCTTTCTATTTCTGAATTCACCAACGTATTTATTACCAGACTTGGCAAAGTAAAAGGTGCCCTGTCCGTGCTTCTTGCCATTTCTCCATTCACCGACGTATTTGTCGCCAGACTTGGCAAAGTTAATAGTGCCCTGTCCACGAGGCTTACCATTTCTCCATTCACCGACGTATTCGTCGCCATTCGCCCACACATAAGTGCCCTGTCTGTTAAAATTTCCATTCCTGAATTCACCAACGTATTTGTCCCCTGCATATTTAGGCGGTGAATTCGCAACCACTGTTCCTTGGCACCCATCCCACGAAGCAAAACCTGAAACAGGCCCAGTGAGGGGACTGCCATCGCACTCAGGCAGTGCAGAATGCACTCTGGCTTTTCGCGGGGAAGTGCGAGGCGTTCTACGTGGAGATTTTTTTGCATCTGAGTTTGATTCAGTTGAGGAAGAAGGGGCTGGGTTTTGCGAAATTTTTGAATTAACCGAAGGGGGTGATTCAGGGTGCGAAGCTGCGGTGCTCGGTTTTGGCACCAAGCCCTTGCTGATCATAATCTTTAGCACCTTCTTAGCCTGTGTTAGTCCTTGGGCGGCTGCTTTGCGGAGCAATTTGGCAGATTCTATGAAGTCTACTGCTACTCCTCGTCCTTTAGCGTAAAAGAGACCAAGATTAAATTGGGCTTCCGGTAGTCCCTGCTCAGCGGCCTTTTTATAAAACTTCGCAGCTTCAGAATAGTCTTGTGGAACACCAAGTCCTCTTGCATAGAAGACACCCAAATTGTATTGGGCCTTTGAAAATCCCTTTTTAGCTGCACTTTGGTACCATATTGCCGCTTCTCTATAGTCTTTTGGAACTCCAAAACCCCTTTCGTAGGAAAATCCAAGGTTGTAAAGGGCAATGGCCTCTCCCTGCTTCGCTGCCTCGCGGAACCAAGCAATGGCCTTTTTATAATCTTGAGGGACGCCATGGCCTGCTTGGTGTATGGCACCAAGGTTATTTTGGGCAAGCCCAAACCCTTGCACGGCAGCCTTGCTATAGAATTCAAAGGCCTTTTTATAATCTTGAGGGACGCCATAACCATTCTCATACATCACGCCTAGGTTATTTTGGGCCAAGGGAATTCCCCGCTGGGCAAGATGCGACCATTCTTTTAAGGCAGTACTGTAGTCGCCCTGATCATAGGCAACTTTTCCCTTCTGAAAATCCTGCGCCGTTGCAGGCAGAGCGATTAGCAGCGTGATGATGAAAAAAATCCTGGCAGTTATGCGCATATCGATCCTACAGCCTATCAAGTGCCTTCCTCTACTGATCACGATATCAAATGTGATAACTATTAATAGTTTCCGCCTTGGGGGAGGGCGTTGTTTAACAAAACATGCGCCCATGTATAATTGGTGTCAATAATCATGACCGGTAAGGTTGCAGAAACGGTACAGGGGTGCGGCCTATAGCCTATTGATATATAAATATAATTTGGCCTTAAAATAGAAGAACGCCAGGTCGCAAAACAGGTTTGATTTCAGTGTCTTACGTGCAGGCAACACGTACCTAGACTGGCAACAGGTGTCTTCGACCCAAAGGTAAGCTGCCTCGGACGATGAGAGCGTTTTATGACTATCATAGAGGCCTAAAATTTACTGCCATCACGATTGGTCTCCGTGGAGCGAGATAACTTCGGCAGTTTCATCACTGAAAGGTCTCGAGCAAAAATCAGCCCACATTCCCATCAACCGCCCCCGCTTATCAAAAACATCAGATCGTGCATAAGCCTGCGTCACCTTATCACCAACTATATGGTGCAGAGCTGCTTCAGCAACGGTCAGAGGAAATGGTGCCTTGTCCTGGGCCCAGTTCGTAAAGGTTGAGCGAAAACCGTGTGCTGACATTTCAGGCCAATCTCGCTTGAGCCTCATGCGGTCTAGGACACTATCCATAGCCCCATTGGATAGCCCCCTCTTTGTACCAATTGAGGGGAATATAAAATCTGACTCCCTAAATTCCTTCATAGCCAAGAGCACAGAAACGGCATCATCGTTCAAAGGGACACGGTGCTCCTTCTTACGCTTCATATGATCTGCGGGACAGGTCCATACCCGTTTCTCGATATCTATCTCACTCCATTGTGCCTTAAAGACCGTCCCTACACGACTTGCGGTCAGGATTGTATATTCAAGGGCCTTTGCGGCTACGCCTTTGCGTTGACGGAGGGCCTCCATGAATTCATTCATTAGATCATAGGGCAATGCGGGGTGGTGTCTCACCTCCCGGACGTCACTAGGCTTCGCTAAATGGTGCTCAAGGTTACCTCGCCATTCGGCAGGGTTGTCGCCCTCCCTAAGCCCCCTAGACTTGGCAGCATCTAGAACCGCCTGGATGCGCTGGCGAACCCTGACTGCTGTTTCCGTTTTAGTAGTCCATATAGGGTCCAGCACAATGAGGATATGATTTGTATCAATCAATTGAACAGGCAAATCCCCTATGGTGGGATAGGCATAGGTCTTGAGAGTGTTTTCCCATTGCTGACGATGCTTGGGATTTTTCCACCCCGCCTGTTTTCTTTTAAGAAAGGCCTCGGCTACACTTTTGAAAGTCTCGGCACTTAAGGCATCCATTTTCGTCTTAGCCATATTGGCCCGCCGGGAATCAATAGGGTCGATACCTTCCCTCACCCTTGCGGCTGCCTGCCTAGCCCGGTTACGCGCCTCAGATAGCCCCACAGCCGGATAACGACCAAGACCCATCTTTCTCCGTTTCCTATTGAGCTGATAGCGGTAGTACCAAGATCTTGCACCACCCTCCTTTACACCGAGATACAGAGCGCCTTTTTCAATTTTCGCTGCAGATTGAGGGTCGCGATGCATTCCAAGCTTATCAATTGCCTGAACTGTTCTATCGGTCCATTTATCGGCCATTAGCTTTTTCTCCCTGCCAGTCCTGCGAGAACACACCATTGATGCACTAATAAGTAAATTTGTATAGCAAGGCACCATTCAGGGTACCACCTTATCCCGGATACCAAAGGTCTGCAACGGACAAATACGGACAGAAAATAACAGAAACCACAATGTAACTGGGGTTTTTGTGGATGCTCATGAATGGTGGCGGACAGTGTAATGGCGGAGGGAGAGGGATTCGAACCCTCGATACGGGTTACCCCGTATACTGATTTAGCAAACCAGCGCCTTCAGCCACTCGGCCACCCCTCCGCAAAGCACCAAAGCGGTGCCGGGAACATGGTTCTAAATGGGGGGGGGATGGCTGTCAACGAAGCCGTATCAATAAGAATGCATCCAGAGCCAAAACCGGGCACCGGATCAAGATATGGATCAGGATTTAGACCAGGCCTGATAGCCGGTTTTCATGGCTTCCAGCGCCGTTTCCAACGCGTTTTCTGAAGCCGTATCTTTTTCCATCAGGCCGTTATAGGCGTCTCTGGCCTCTACAAAGGCAATCCAGAGTTCTGCCTGGGACACGGCACTGGCCGCCCGGCGTTCATGGTCAACCCGTTCCTTATCATCCACTTCAACAAGAAGCGTTTTCAGCCGCACGGCCACCTGATGGGCACCGGAAGCATAGGCATGATTGAATGCCGCTAAAATTTTATCAGACAATCTGCGGTCAAACGGGGGCTTTCCCAGTTCATGATCCACTGAAACGCTTTCTTGCATCTGGGCACCCTCCATCGTCTTGCCTTTCATTGTCCATTACCAGCCAGCCAAGGCGCCAGACCAGTCACGCAATCATCCCTATAACCAGAGCCCCAGCGGGCGTTGGTCATTTTAGACCACCAATGGTGGCCTATCGTTGTTAATTTTCCCTAAAAACCACACAAATTAGCCATCGGCCAAAAAAACTATCACTTTAGGTATAATTTTGCTAAAATGTTTACAACTTTTTAATTACATCCATAGGAGACTGTATCTGTCGCAAAGAGGTTATTCAAATCGGGGAGAATACAAATGGCACTTTCAAAAAAATCAGCAGAAGCGCTTTTGGACTTGGTGGAAATAAAGCTGAGTTGCATTCAGGTCTATGACCGCGAGGATGCCCGCGAAGTCAAAAAGCTTGAACAGTGCCGGAGAGAAATTCTCGAGCTTTTTGGAAAATCCAAAGCTGCTCAAAATGCCGAAATTATTCCCATTGATCGTCGAATTCCACCTGAGGCACGCGCCCGGGCAATATAACAGTCCCAGTTATCGAAATCCCGGTTGCAGCGCCGGGTTCTAAGAGAGGGAACCGTGGCACCCCCCCCCCCTGACCGCGGTTCCCTCTCACTTTATTTAAGGCGCCCTTATGGCGTCTTTTTTTATGAGATCAAAGACCGTCATCTCTGGGTGGGATTTGCAGGCCTGTTTGCACGGCCGGGCGCGTCGCGATGTGATCAAACCAGGTTTTAAGCCTGGGAAAACCCGCCAGATCAATTTCCTGCATCTGCCAACGGTGAATCCAGGGCCAGGCGGCAATATCGGCGATGGAATAATCATCGCCTGCAAGGTAGGTCCGGCCATCGTTAAGGCCTTTTTCAAAAGCCGCATAGATGCGGTTGTTTTCTTCTTTCCACAGATCAAGAAAATGATGGGGATCGCCCTTGTCGCGCAACCGGATCAGCCAGTGAACCTGCATGGCAGAAAAGGTCAAATGCGTTGAAGCATAAAACAGCCATTCCATGACTGTCGCCCGGGCCGCACCCGATGGGGGCAAAAACTTTCCCGATTTCTCTGCCAGATAGATAAGAATGGCGCCGGATTCAAACACCGAAACCGTTTCACCGTCGGGCCCATCATCATCGACAATTGCCGGGATGCGCCCGTTGGGATTAATGGCTTTGAACCACGCTTCCTTCTGTTCCTTCTTTTGAAGGTCCATGGACCGGACCGTATAAGGCAGCCCGGTTTCTTCGAGCATGATGGAAGCCTTGCGACCATTCGATGTCGCCTTGCTGTAAAGGGTGATCATATCCCTGCCCCCGAACGGATTAGTGTTTGTCGTACTGGGTTTTGCCAAACATAAATTCCCAGGCCTTATCATCCATCTCTGCGCGGGGGATGCCTTCCAGAATCTTGTTGCCCTCAATTACCTGTGGGCGGGAATCGATTTGGTTAAACCAGCGCAAGACGTTGGGGAAATCTTCATGGGGCACGCCACGGCGTTCCGGATTACGGCACCACGGATAAATGGCCATATCGGCAATGGAATAATCCTTGCCTGCAATATATTCATTTTCGGCCAAACGCTTTTCCATCACCCCGTAAAGACGACGGACTTCGTTGCGATACCGATCCTGGGCGTAGGGAATGGGGTCTTTGGCATAAACAATAAAATGATTGGCCTGGCCAAACATTGGCCCAACACCCCCCATCTGGAACATCAACCATTCCATAACCCGCGCCCGGGCCTCACCCGATGTTGGCAAAAACTGACCCGTTTTTTCCGCCAGATAAAACAAAATGGCCCCGGATTCGAACAAACTCATCGGTTTTCCATCGGGGCCATCATGATCAATGATGGCTGGAATTTTATTATTGATGCTGACTTCCAGAAATTCCGGCTTGAATTGATCCCCCGCCCGGATATCGATGGGGTGCGCATTGAATTCCAGCCCCGTTTCCTGAAGCATAATATGAACCTTGCGCCCGTTGGGCGTTGTCCAGGAATAAAGATCAATCATGGTGTTGCCTTTTCTTGTTAGGGCGTCTTAAAAATTTATGCCGTACCCGCATCAATGCGGATTTTAGAGATTATGTCATCGACCCGTTTTGTCACCGGGCGTTCGCCCACCAGGGCAACCCAGCGCGCAATGTTGGGATACGGCTCTAGGTCCGCCCCGAACCGATCAATAGAGCAACAATGGGGCATCAGGCCCATATCGGCGATGGAATACGTATCGCCCGCAATATATTCAGATTTGCCAAGACGGGAATTGATCACGCCCAGCAATCGATGGGCTTCCTTTACATATCGCTCTCTTGGGTATGCCATGTCGGGCTCGCCCGAGAGCGCGCGGGTATAAAAATAATGGGCTTCTGTGAACAACGCCCCCGGCGCGCCCATCTGGAACATCAGCCATTGCAGAACATCAAACCAGCTCCGTTCATCATCGGGCCGGAATTGCCCGGTTTTTTCAGCAAGATAAATCAGAATAGCCCCGGATTCGAATACCGTTATCGGTTGTCCACCGGGGCCATCAGAATCGACGATGGCGGGCACCTTGTTATTGGGGTTAATGGCCAGAAATTCAGGCGCCAGCTGTTCTTTCTTTCGCAAATTCACCACGTGCTGGGTATAGGCCAGCCCCGTTTCCTCCAGCATCATGAAAATCTTGCGGTTGTTGCCACTGGACCAGCAATAAAAATCAATCATGCTACCGCTCCATCCCAACAGATTCACGCACGTCTTCGCAAATCTCTGCGGCCCGGATAACCGATGGGCGCTCAGCCATTTGATCGAACCAGCGCTTGAAATTGGGATAATCAGCAAAGTCCAAATTCCGTTTTTCCGGCTGCTGGCACCACGGGAAAATCGCAATGTCGGCAATGGAGAAATCCTTGCCCGCGACAAAATCATTGTCTGCAAGCCGCAACTCCAGCACGCCCATCAACCGCTTTGCATCTTCGACATAATGATCAAACCCCGCTTTCATGCCGGGCTGATCACGGCGGGAAACAAAATGGCCGGCCTGGCCAAACATGGGGCCAAGGTCCCCCATCTGGAACATCAACCATTGAATGGTAATGGAGCGCTGGCGGGGATCATCGGATAAAAACTTGCCAGTCTTATGGGCGAGATACATCAAAATCGCACCCGATTCGAACACTGAATACGGCTGCCCACCGGGGCCATCCAGATCAATGATGGCAGGGATTTTGTTGTTGGGGGAAATGGCCAAAAATTCCGGGCTGAATTGTTCGCCCCTGGCAAGCACGATGGGATTGATGCGGAATTCAAGCCCGCATTCCTCCAACATAATATAGACCTTGCGCGCGTTGCCCGTCGTCCATGAATGAACCTCAATCATGCGATGCCCTGCCCCGTTTTTGCCCCCTGTTGTTATATAATTGTGAGGCACTGACATGTTTTCTACCACGGCCTCCCGCACGCGGAAAGCGCAAGTAGGCGATATTTCCCACTGATCACGGCATTGTTATCTGGGCTCAGCCTAGCTGGTGTGCAGTTCGCAGCGGCGTTTCCAGGTTTCTACGGAGGCGGTGCCGTGGTGGCGTTCCATGGTCTCTTCGTCTAGTTGGTCTAGAACCACGGGGTTGGTGGAACCGGGAGGCAGATAGGTAAAAGCATGATGGCCGTTTTCACCCTTGATCAGATGGCCATTGGGCATGGTAATCATATCCCCCGAAATGGAAACCTTGCGCCCATCGGTAAAGCACCACTGCCCGTCAATGGCATCGGCGCGAACCGAGCCAGCAAATACCGACACAAAGAAAAGAAGCGATAACCCAAACCTGAAGCCCATTTCCGCACCTCATGTGTTATGTGATCGAATTCTAGTCTGAAAGTTTTTTACGCAAAATCTCGTTAACCGCACCGGGGTTGGCCTTGCCTTTGGTGGCCTGCATAATCTTGCCCACAAACCATCCGATCACTTTTTCATTGCCGGATTTGAATTGTTCCACCTGTTCCGGTGCCGATGCAATCACCTTGTCCACTTCGGCTTCAATGGCACCGGTATCGGTGATTTGTTTAAGGCCTTTTTCTTCAACGACGATGGCCGCACCTTTGCCCGATGCAACCATTTCTTCGAACACATCCTTGGCCAATCGGTTGGAAAGCGTGCCATCAGATATAAGATCCAAAAGTCCCCCAAGCGCATCTGCGCTCACAGGGCTGTCTCCGATATCAAGGCCTTGATCATTGAGCACCCGAAACAGTTCTCCGCCGATCCAGTTTGCGGCAATTTTACCATCGCGCCCTGATGCTGCAGTTTCAAAATATTCGGCCGTTTCACGTTCTGCCACCAAAATGCCTGCGTCATAAGCAGACAAACCGTAATCAGCAATGAAGCGTGCACATTTTTCATCGGGCAGTTCTGGCAGGTCTGCTTTCAGTTTTTCCACCCATGCCGCATCAAGCACCAGCGGCAACAAATCCGGATCTGGAAAATAGCGATAATCATGCGCCTCTTCCTTGGACCGCATGGACCGGGTTTCGCATTTGACCGAGTCAAACAGGCGGGTTTCCTGAGCCACTTCGCCGCCATCTTCGATCAACTCGATCTGGCGGGCGGCTTCAAATTCAATGGCTTGGTGGACAAAGCGGATGGAATTGACGTTCTTGACCTCAGCGCGGGTACCCAATGCTTCACCCGGGCGACGCACAGAGACGTTCACATCGGCGCGCATAGAGCCTTCTTCCATATTGCCATCGCAGGTGCCCAGATAGCGGACAATGGAACGCAGCTTGGTCAGGTATGCGCAGGCTTCTTCAGGGGAGCGAATGTCTGGTTCAGACACAATTTCCATCAACGCGACGCCACAACGGTTCAAATCCACATAGGTTGCCTTGGGGTCCTGATCATGGATGGATTTACCAGCATCCTGTTCCAGATGCAGGCGCGTGATGCCAATGTTTCGTTGGCTGCCATCTTCCATATCCAGAACCATCACGCCTTCGCCCACCACGGGCTGGGTGAATTGAGAAATTTGATAGCCTTGGGGAAGGTCTGGATAAAAATAATTTTTGCGATCAAACACGGACACCAGATTGATCTTTGCCCCCAGGCCAAGCCCCGTGCGCACGGCCTGTTCCACACAGACCCCATTGATCACCGGCAACATGCCGGGCATGGCCGCATCCACCAAAGACACCTGAGAATTCGGTGCCGCACCAAAGGTGGTGGCAGCACCTGAAAACAATTTTGCATTGGAAATCACCTGGGCGTGAACCTCCAGCCCGATGACCATTTCCCATTCACCGGTATTGCCTTGAAGCAAGCTCATTTGGAACCTCCGGGGTTACAGGAAAATCCAGCGCGGGCCTCGATCGCGGCACCCACATTGAAAACCGTTTCCTCATCAAAGCTTTGGCCCAAAATCTGTAACCCAAGGGGAAGCCCATCGTTATCCAAACCGGCCGGCACGGAAATGCCGGGAATACCAGCGAGCGATGCAGGCACTGTGAAGACATCATTTAAATACATGGCGATGGGATCGTCTTGTTTTTCACCAATGGCAAAGGCCGCCCCCGGTGTGGTCGGGGTCAGGATCACATCCACCTTTTTATAGGCTTCGGCAAAATCCTGGGCAATCAGGGTGCGGACCTTTTGGGCCTTTAAATAATAAGCATCGTAATACCCGGCCGATAATACATAGGTACCGATTAAAATGCGCCGCCGGACCTCGTCGCCAAAGCCTTCGGCGCGGGTGGCTTCATACATGTCGTCGAGATCACCGTCGAAGTCTGCGCGATTGCCATAGCGAACCCCATCATAGCGCGCCAGATTTGACGATGCCTCTGCCGGGGCCAGAATGTAATAAACCGGCAAGGCATGGGCGGTATTGGGAAGGCTGATTTCCACTGGTTCCATGCCTGCATCAACCAACCATTCAACCCCTTGATCCCAGAGCTTGGAAACCTGTTCATCCATGCCATCAAGGCGATATTCTTTCGGGATGCCAACCTTCAGGCCTTTCAGGGGCTTTGAAAGGGCGGCTTCATAATCGGGAACGGGGCAATCAACGGACGTAGAATCTCTGGGGTCAAAACCTGCCATATGGCGCAACAAAATAGCCGAATCGCGTACCGTTCGGGTAATGGGTCCGGCCTGATCCAGCGATGATGCAAATGCCACCACCCCCCAACGCGAACAGCGCCCATAGGTGGGTTTCATCCCAACCACCCCACAAAAAGACGCTGGCTGGCGGATGGAGCCGCCGGTATCGGTCCCCGTCGCTGCAGTGCATAGCCCGGCGGCAACGGCGGTGGCAGACCCGCCACTGGACCCACCCGGAACCAAAGCGCTGTCATCATTATTGCGATGCCACGGATTTTCCACGGCCCCAAAATAACTGGTGCCGTTTGAGGACCCCATGGCAAATTCATCCAGATTGGTCTTGCCCAGCATGACCGCCCCTGCGTCCCATAAATTTTGGGTAACAAAAGATTCATACGGTGGCGTAAAGCCTTCAAGAATGCGCGATGCCGCCGTGGTTTGCACCCCATCGGTACAAAACAAATCCTTGATGCCAAGGGGAATGCCTTCCAGGGGGCGCGCAGTGCCATCTTTAATGCGCTGATCAGATTGTTTCGCAGCACTTAAGGCTGATTCCGGTGTTTCGGTAATATACGCGTTCAGATTTTGCGCTGATTCAATCGCAGAAATGTAATCCCCTGCCAATTCATGGGCCGAGAATTTTCCCGTCTCAAGACCATCTCTGGCATCGGCAATGGTCAGCCCCGGAAATGTAGAAGCCATTATTCCACCACCTTGGGCACGGTGAAAAAGCCATCCCTGGCATCGGGCGCGTTGGCCAAAACCTTTTCATGAATATCCGTTCCGGTCACCTTGTCTTCGCGCCAGCGAAGCAAGGTTCCGTTGAGGCCAGATTGCGACATGGGCGCAACATTTTCCGTATCCACCGCATCCAACTGTTCAATCCAGCCTAAAATGGCCGAGAGTTCACCGGCAAGCCCATCAAGTTCATTTTCAGGCACCTTGATGCGGGCAAGAGATGCAATGCGAGCAACGGTAGCTTTATCCAGCGACATCTATAAAATGTTCCCAATATTGAAAAGGCTTTATGGCCCAAAGTGACCATAATTCAAGCCAAAGTTAAGGCCCCAAGCGGCCCGAAAGTTATCATCGGCCATGACCATCTGCAACCCCAGAGACCTTATAAACAGCCTTGCCCCCGGCAAACGCATTTTGGGTCTTGATCTTGGCACCAAAACCATCGGCCTTGCCCTAACTGATGTCGGGCACTGCATCGCAACGCCCATGGAAACCATCAAACGCACAAAACAGCTTGCTGATTTTGCCCGCCTTATGGACATCATTGAAACCCAAGGCGTTGGCGCCCTTGTCCTGGGCCTGCCCATCAATATGGATGACACCGAAGGCAAGCGGTGTCAGGCCACCCGCCAGTTCGCATCAGATTTTCTAAAGGGCATCGATATCCCGTTGGCATTCTGGGACGAACGGCTTTCTTCATCCGTTGCCCAAGATGCCCTGATTGAAGCCAACGTTCGACCAAAGAAACGCAAGGCCGTGATCGATAAAATCGCAGCATCGGTTATTCTTCAGGGGTTTTTAGACAATATCGGCGCAAGAAATTGATTGAAATTCGCATTTTATGCACATTTTAGTGCTATCCTGTGGATAAAATTAGATTATTTCGCTAAAATTCGACCATAAATTGCGATTAACGCAATTTTATCTTGCGATCCCTGCAAAATAGCGTCACCCTATCCCCATGCTCAATCCAGCCGGTAACATCATCACCAAATGCGGTGGCGCCAATGCGGTCGCCGAAATACTGGGGGTTCACCCCAGCAACGTCCACCGTTGGACCTATGAAAAAAGCCGGGGCGGTAGTGATGGCCTGATCCCTGCGCGCCACCATCAGGCCTTGATGGAATTTGCCCGCGCCCATGGCATCGACCTCTCCACCGATGATTTTTTCGCTACAGAGACCAAAACCGGTGAGACGTCTTTGGGCCCCCAATTCCGGTTTCGGCATATTCTTGGGATTGAAGGCTTAAGCGCCGAAGAAATCACGTTCTTGCTGGATCGCGCCGAAGGATATGTTGCGTTGAGCCGCAGCCGCCAGAAAAAGACCGATGTCTTGCGCGGGCTGACCATCATCAACCTGTTTTTCGAAGATTCCACCCGAACCCGCACATCGTTTGAACTGGCTGGCAAACGTCTGGGCGGGGATGTCATCAATATGTCCGTGGCAACATCGTCCATCCACAAGGGTGAATCCCTGATCGACACGGCCATGACCCTGAACGCCATGCGTCCCGATGTATTGGTTGTCCGCCACCCCCATTCCGGTGCGGTGGAATTGCTGTCCCAAAAGGTCACCTGTTCCGTCATCAACGGGGGCGATGGCAGCCACGAACACCCGACCCAGGCCCTGCTGGACGCCCTTACCATCCGTCGACGCAAGGGGCGCCTTAATGACCTGAGGGTCGCCATTTGTGGCGATATTTCCCACAGCCGGGTTGCCCGGTCCAACATCCACCTGTTGACCACCATGGGAGCGCAGGTGCGCGTCGTCGGTCCGCCAACCCTGATCCCGCCCAAGATCGATCGCATGGGCGCAGAGGTTTTTCACGATATGAAAGAAGGCCTGAAGGATTGCGATATTGTCATGATGCTGCGTTTGCAGCTGGAACGCATGCACGGCACATTCGTGCCTAGCCTGCGCGAACATTTTCATTTTTATGGCCTTGATCGCGACAAGCTGGCACAGGCCAAACCCGATGCCCTGATCATGCATCCAGGTCCGGTTAACCGTGGCGTTGAAATAGACACCTCTGTTGCCGATGACATCGACCGGTCTGTCATCACCGAACAGGTCGAAATGGGGCTTGCGGTGCGCATGGCGTGCCTTGAAGCCGTCACCTTGGCGAACCCATCATGAATGCAACTGCTTTCATCAATGTCCGGCTCATCGATCCCGAAACCGGGCTGGACGAGCACAGCGCTTTGTTGGTCAAAGACGGCCAAATCGCCGATTTCGGCCAGGGGCTTTTTGCCGATGGCGTGCCTGAAGGCATTGAAACCATAGACGGGGCAGGATTGGTCTTAACGCCAGCTCTGGTGGACATGCGGGTCACTCTCCATGAACCCGGTGAAACCCAAAAAGAAACCGTTCAAACTGCCGCCGATGCTGCCGTTTCCGGGGGCGTCACCACCCTTGTCGCACTGCCGGGCGTTGATCCAGTGACCGATGATATTGCGCTGGTGGAATTCATGATTGCCCGGGGCCGAGAAACCGAAAAGATCAATGTCCACCCTTACGGCGCCGTTACCATGGGTGCAAAGGGCGAAAAACTGACAGAAATGGGCCTGCTGACCAATGCGGGTGCTGTTGCCTTCACCGATGGGGTTCGGGCCATTGCGGATCCACTGACCATGCGGCGCGCACTCGCCTATGCGTCCAGCTTTAATCTTTTGATCGTCCAGCATCCGGAAGAGCCAAACCTGGCGGCAGGCGGACAGATGAACGAAGGCGAAATCGCCACGCGCCTTGGTCTTCAAGGCATTCCGGGCTGCGCCGAAGTGATGATGATTGAGCGCGACCTGCATCTTGTTGAACTGACCGGGGGGCGCTATCACGTCGCCCATATTTCCACAAAGAAAGGCATTGATGCCGTGCGTCAGGCGAAAGCACGGGGGCTGAACGTCACCTGCGATACGGCACCACCCTATTTTGGCCTGAACGAATTGGAAATCGGTGAATACCGCACCTTTGCAAAACTTTCCCCGCCGTTGCGTGCCGAAGATGACCGATTGGCTGTGGTGGAAGGATTGCGGGACGGCACCATCGACGTTATCGCGTCTGACCACCTGCCCCAGGACCCGGATTCAAAACGCCTGCCCTTTGATCAGGCCGAAGTGGGCATCACCAGCGTTGAAGCCCTGCTGCCCATCGCACTGGAACTTTACCACAATCAAGTATTGCCCCTTGGCGGACTCCTTAAAACCATGACCGCCAACCCGGCCAACCTTTTGGGACTGAACGCCGGGCACATCACAAAAGGCGCACCTGCCGACATCATTTTAATTGATCCAGATATGCCATGGCGGATCAGGGAATCAGACATCATCAGTAAATCAAAAAACACGTTGTTTGATGGCCGCCCGGTTCAGGGCCGATGCATCCGCACGGTCCATCAAGGCCAAACCGTTTATAAATTCGAAACCTGATACGGGGACATAGAGACATCATGGCGGATATCATCTGGATCACTGTGGCAGCCCTTGCCATTGGCTATGGCTTCGGTTCCATTCCATTTGGCCTGTTGCTCACCCGGTTAGGGGGATTGGGCGATATTCGAACACTGGGATCGGGCAACATTGGGGCCACCAACGTACTTCGGACTGGCAACAAGACCATCGCACTGTTGACCCTGCTACTGGACATGGCCAAGGGGGCCGGGCCGGTGCTTTTGGCGATCCACTTCAGCCCAGATAACACCCTTCCCTATGCCGTGCTTGGGGTGGGTGCCGGGGCGGTGATTGGCCATGTCTTTCCCCTATGGCTTCGATTTAAAGGTGGCAAGGGTGTCGCCACCTTGTTTGGCGTTGTGGCGGGGCTGTGCTGGCCCGGGGCTTTATTAGCGCTTGCAACATGGCTTCTCAGTGCCATTGCCTTTCGCATGTCATCGGCCGCCGCCCTGGTGGCACTTATCGCAACACCCACCTATGTCTGGTGGTTTTATGACAAAATAACCGCTGGTGTGGTGCTGGCCTTGGCCATTTTGGTCATTGCGCGGCACCGGGAAAACATTTCACGCCTGATCCAGGGCAATGAACCCCGCATTGAATTCAGCAAAAAAGACGCTGCTGAATAGAAATTGACAAGCAGCTTCGCTTCCCCCAATTTAATACCGTTATGGTAGAAACAAAAACGCTTAGTACCGCCGAAAGAGTTGACTGGCTGCGTCTGATCCGCTCTGAGAATGTTGGCCCGGTGACCTTCCGCCAATTGATCGAACGTTTCACAACCCCAACAAATGCCCTTGATGCCTTGCCTGAACTCGCTAAACGCGGGGGCGGAAAACGAGCTATCCGTATTTGTACGAAATCCGATGCTGTAGCCGAGATGGAAAAGCTGGACCGCGCGGGCGGGCAGATGATTGCCATATGCGAACCCCAATACCCAGCCGCCCTTGCCAACATTCCTGACGCACCGCCGGTCCTGTCTGTTTTTGGTCAAGTGCATCTTTTGGAGCAACGCATGATCGCCATCGTGGGTGCCAGAAACGGGTCTGCCAATGGCGTCCGCTTTACTGAAACCCTTGCCCGTGAACTGGGTCAATCAGATTTGATGATCGCATCGGGCCTTGCCCGTGGCATTGATGCTGCGGCCCATCGCGGGGCCCTTAACAGTGGCACCGTTGGCGTTATGGCCGGTGGCGTGGACATCATCTATCCCCGTGAAAACGATTCCTTATATGGGCAAATTTTAGAATCCGGGGCCTTGATTTCAGAACAACCCTTTGGAACCCGTCCCCAGGCACGGCACTTCCCAACCCGCAACCGAATCGTTTCTGGCATAGCTTTGGGCACCGTCGTTATCGAAGCAACGCTTCGATCTGGCTCCCTGATCACGGCACGCCTTGCAGGCGAACAGGGACGCGACATCATGGCTGTGCCCGGCACCCCCATGGACCCCCGGGCACGGGGCACCAATAAATTGATCCGCGAAGGCGCCGTGCTTGTTGAAAGTGCGGATGATGTTCTAGAAGCAATGATCCCCATCCTGCGCCGTCCCATGACAGAGCATGACCCAAGCCCTTACCATTCCCCCGAGCCAGTAGCCGAGATCAGCGAAATCGACATGGATGAGGCCCGGGAACAAATAATAAATGCCCTAGGCCAGGCACCTTCCACAATGGACGATATTGTGCGGACAAGCGGCGTTTCTTTGCAGTTTTCTGCCATGGTTTTTCTGGAATTGGAACTGGCTGGACGACTGGATCGCCACCCCGGCGGACAAGTTTCGCTTGCTTTTATCTGACGGTTAGCCCATTTAAGCGCCCCATTGCCCCCTTTTCTTGTTTCGGGAAACCCTGAACGGCCACATGCGGCCAGATACAAATGAGCAAATTGCGCGGAATATGAATCTCGTTATCGTCGAATCACCGGCTAAAGCCAAAACCATCAACAATTACCTTGGACCAGATTTCAAGGTAGTCGCCTCTTTTGGCCATATTCGGGACCTGCCACCCAAGGACGGATCAGTCCGGCCCGACGAAGACTTCGCCATGTCCTGGACCCTGTCGCCAAAGGCCGATGGCCGCGTCAAAGACATGGTCAAATTCCTTAAAGGGGCCGACACCCTTTACCTTGCCACTGATCCGGATCGCGAAGGCGAGGCGATTTCATGGCATGTTCTGGAAGTACTTCGGGAAAAAGGCGCATTAGAAGGCGTTGCCGTCAAACGCGTTGTCTTTCATGAAATCACCAAAAGCGCCGTTCTTGGTGCTGTCGCCAATCCCCGTGATCTGGACCAGCCCCTGATTGAGGCCTATCTGGCACGCCGTGCCCTTGATTATCTGGTTGGGTTCACCTTGTCGCCGGTATTGTGGCGTAAATTACCAGGCAGCCGTTCTGCGGGCCGCGTACAATCCGTAGCCCTACGCCTTATTTGCGAACGCGAATCCGAAATAGAGCTTTTCAAGCCCCGTGAATACTGGACGGTCGAAACCGCCTTGACCACGGCGGCCAATGTCGGGTTTACAGCCCGGCTCACCCATCTTTCAGGCGACAAACTCGGCAAATTCGATATTCCCGATCAAGTCACATCGGATGGAGCTGTTGCCACAATCAAGGGCGATATCCCCTATACCGTCACCTCGATTGATCGCAAGAAAACCAAGCGTAACCCACCGGCACCGTTCATCACCTCCACATTGCAGCAAGAAGCCTCTCGCAAGCTTGGCTTCGGCGCACGCCACACCATGCAGGTTGCCCAGCGCCTGTATGAAGGGATGGACATTGGTGGCGAAACCGTCGGCCTGATCACCTATATGCGGACAGACTCGGTCAATTTATCAGGAGAAGCCCTGACCCAGGCCCGCGATCTCATCACCAAACATTTTGGGCCTGAATATCTGCCCGACAGTCCCCGCACCTATCGTTCATCTGCCCGCAATGCCCAGGAAGCCCATGAAGCCATCCGCCCGACCAATATGGCCAGGCGCCCCGAAGACATCCGCAATGTTTTGGATACCGACCAGTTTCGCCTCTATGAGCTGGTCTGGAAACGGGCCGTTGCTTGCCAAATGGAAAGTGCACGCCTTGACCAGGTGGCCATAGAAGCAACCGGCACCGGGGCATCTGGCAATACCATCCTTCGGGCCAATGGATCTGTCATTTCCTTTGATGGTTTCTTGCGGCTGTATCAGGAAGGTCGCGATGACCCCACTGACAATGGTGCAGATGGTGCAGATGGCAGAGATGCCGGTGACGGCGATCGCCTGCTGCCCAGCATGAACGAAGGGGAAACCCTGACCCTTGGCACCGTCTCCCCGGAACAGCATTTCACCCAGCCCCCGCCGCGGTTTACCGAAGCCTCACTGGTTAAACGGCTGGAAGAACTTGGCATTGGCAGGCCTTCTACCTATGCCTCCATCATATCGGTCCTGCAAGACCGCGATTATGTCGTTTTAGAAAGCAAACGCTTCACACCAGAAGACCGGGGCCGGGTTGTCACCGCCTTTCTGTCATCGTATTTCCCCCATTATGTGGAATATGATTTCACGGCACAGCTGGAAGAACAGCTTGATGACATTTCCGATGGCCGGGCCAATTGGAAATCAGTCTTAAGCGAATTCTGGACCGATTTCATCAAAGCGGTCGACGAAACAAAAGACCTGACCATCACGGAAGTGATCGACACACTGGATGAAGACCTTGGCCCGCATTTTTTCCCGGTTTCCGAAGAAATGGCCGCACCCAGAAAATGCCCGGGTTGTGACGATGGACGCCTTGGACTGAAGCTCGGAAAATTCGGGGCCTTTGTCGGGTGTTCCAATTATCCTGAATGCCGCTACACCCGAAAACTGATCATTGCCGGCCAGGAAGATGAGAGCGATGCAGCCCTTGCCGCAGGCCCCATTGAACTTGGCCTCAATCCTGAAACCGGCATCATGGTCACGGTTCGCAAAGGCCCATATGGGCCTTATATCCAGTTGGGCGAAGCCATCCCAGCGGAGGGCAAAGGAAAAACAAAGACCAAGGCGGTTAAACCAAAACGCACATCTCTTCCCAAAGGTATGAGCCCCATTGATGTTACCCTTGAATCTGCGCTTGGGTTGTTATCGCTGCCCCGCGAAATTGGGCCGCACCCCGAAAATGACAAGCCCATTATTGCCGGCATCGGTCGCTTTGGCCCCTACGTTGAGCATGATGGCAAATATGCGTCTTTGCCCGCCGATGACAACATTTTGGAAATTGGCATCAACCGTGCCATTGATCTTTTGGCCAATGCCAAGCCAAAACGCGGCGGCCCAAGTTCCGGCAAGGAAATTGGCAAACACCCCGATGATGAAAAACCAGTGACCCTGCACAAGGGACGCTACGGCCCCTATGTCAAACATGGGCGTACCAACGCAACCGTATCCAAGGACGTCGATCCTGAAACGCTAACTCTGGAACAAGCCCTGGAATTGATCGCCGCAAAACTGGTCAAAGACGGTGCGAAAAAAGCCGCGCCCAAAAAGAAGGCAGCCCCAAAGAAGAAAGCCAAGGCCAAGAAAAAGGCAGCCCCTAAAAAGAAGGCCGCGCCAAAGAAAAAAGCCGCCAAAAAACCCGCGGAAGACCCGACAGAAGCCTGATTTCTGCCGAATTTGAGGCCCAAGCATTTAGACAAACCTGGGCCAGAGTCATGCTATGCTGTGTTCGATCATGCAAGCGATACCTTATAAAGACAAAGCGATCCGATCTTGGCTTTCCTATACTGGAAAGGCCTTCGCAATCCTTTTTTTTGGCCTTATTTTTATCCTGCTGTCGGGATGCACGGGAGTTTTTGCCCCCAGTTCAAAATACCAGTCCGATCAGGCTGAACGGGTATTTTCAGCAGGGTTCGAAACCATCCAGGACAAATACATCGAAGCATTGCAGCCAGTTGATTTTGCACTTCACGGCGTAGAAAACATCGATGTCATCGACCCGGAACTGAATGTAACTGTCGCCAACGCAGTGGTGCACCTCACCCGTGGCACGGCGAAGGTTGAGACATTCACAACGCCCCAGTCTGGCGATGCCCATGGCTGGGGCCGCTTCGCTGCCCGGTTCATTAAAACCGCACGCAAAGCATCCCCACTTTTGCGCAAGGCATCAGCAGAAACCATTTACAAAGCCGTCTTCAACGGTGCCCTCGACACCCTTGATGTCCCGTCCCGATATGCAGGCCTGGAATCAGCACAGGATTATCGCGCCAAACGCGATGGATTTGGTGGCATCGGCATCCGTTTAAATTTTCATCACGCCGACGTGGAAATCATTGCCATTATGCCCGGCACCCCCGCCGAAAAGAGTCTGCTGCGTGCAGGAGACATCATCACCCATGTCGACAACACCCCCGTCAAAGGGCTCGCCAACCGCCAAATCATCCAGATGCTTCGGGGAAAGGTCGGCACTGACGCCCTGATCTTGGTCAAACGAAAGGGCCGTGCGCCCCTTCGGGTTAATCTGACACGTGCCCATATTGTTTCACAGACGGTCCACCTGAAGCGCGTTGGTCATCTGGCGATCATCCGCATTACCCGTTTCAACCACCACACAACGCGCAATCTGACACGTACCCTGAAACGCATCGGCAATCACCCCCACGGCATCATTTTAGACTTGCGTGGCAACCCCGGTGGTCTTCTTGATCAAGCCGTCTCCGTTTCTGATTTATTTTTAAAATCAGGCAATATTGTTTCGACACGGGGACGTCATCCAGAAAGTTTTCAGCTTTTCAAATCCACGGATCATGAAATGGCTGCAAACATTCCCATGGTGGTTCTGATCAACGGCCAATCTGCATCCTCTTCAGAAATTGTTGCAACCGCGCTGCAAGACCATGGTCGGGCAGTGGTCATTGGCACAAATTCATACGGCAAGGGCACCGTTCAAAACATCTCCCGACTGCCCAATGGTGGCGAAATGATTTTGACATGGGCACGGTTTCACACACCGTCGGGCTACATGCTGGAGCAGCTTGGGACCATGCCCAACATTTGCACCAGCTTTATCGAACACAAAGATATTGCTTTATCAGACCCAGATGGCAATCGCTGGATCCGGGCCCATATTCAGAAACAAATCACAGAAAACATCATCTTGCTCTCGGCCTGGCGCACCCATTTGCGTTTCGACAAGAAGTCGGAAACAAACCTGCGTCAAAAATGCCCAAAACAGACAGAAAAGTCAGGGTTTGACCTAAAAATTGCAAAGTATTTGCTCGAAAACAAGGTGCTTTACGCCCAGGTTTTGGGCAGTTCCATGCCTGCCATCGCACATTCCAAGACCCACTGATCACCCTCGCACTTGACATAAGCCAGAACCTGACTATCTTCCCGATCCTGATCTTCAGGCTCCAGACAAGGATAAGACCATGGCCAAGTCAAATACCATTAATATCAAGCTCGAATCCACTGCGGACACGGGGTTTTTCTATGTTGCAAAGAAAAATCCACGTACCCTGACCGAAAAGATGGAAAAGCGTAAATACGACCCGGTTGCGCGCAAACATGTCATCTTCAAGGAAGCAAAAATCAAGTAATCCCCATTTTTGATTGGGCTTGATTGAATAAGGTTATGCCTGCCCACGTTTGGGTGGTGCAGCAAAATAAAAGCCGGCATTGCCGGCTTTTATGCTGTGATTGGATTTTATCCTAGCGCTATGACGCCTTAGCCTCTGGCGGCATTGGATGTCATTTCCAAATCATCAGATGACTCAACCACCTGGTTTCGGCCTGCCCGCTTGGCCGCGTAAAGTGCCTGATCTGTCCGCGCCATCAGTGCTTCTCCGGTAATGGAGTCCTTTTCAACAACGCTGAGACCGATACTGACGGTCACTGAAATATGCTCGCCCTCTTGTGCGCCCGTAAAGGGATAGCCCTCAATCACACTTCTTAAACGTTCTGCCACTTTCAGGGAAACCTGGCGACTGCACTCGGGCATAATGATGACAAATTCTTCGCCGCCCAAACGCGCCGCGGTATCAAATTCCCGAAGGTTGAGCACCATACAATTCGCAATCTCCTTGAGCACCCGATCACCAGCGGCATGACCATAGGTGTCATTGACCTTTTTAAAGAAATCAATATCCAGCATCAAAATGCTCAACGGTTTGCCGCTGTTAACCGCATCTGCAAGCGCCGTATCCAAATGGGCACAAAGGTAGCGGTGGTTATAAAGGCCTGTCAGATCATCGGTAAGCGCCATGGACAGAGAGCGCTGGTAATTTTCCCGGAGCCGTTCACGATAGCGTTTCTGCTTCAGCTGTGAACGCACACGCGCTTTCACCTCATTGGCATCAATTGGGCGGATCAGGTAGTCGTTAACGCCCAGCTCAAACCCCTTAACCAGATCACTCACTTCTTCTTCATCGATGATCAAAAGAATGGGCAGGGTCCGGTATTTTTCGATTGTCCGCAAATGCGAACAGAACCTCAAACCATCATCTTCATCAAGATGCCGGCTGGCCAGAATGATATCGAATGCCGCACCATCAAGGCTCTCAACGGCATCCGCCGCCGTTTCCTTACACACAACGCTATGGCCATCCGAAGACAGCATATCTTGCAACCGTTCCCCGACATAAACATCGGGTTCCAGCACCAAAACATTGCCAGGAGAGGCATCATCAATGGCGAAACCGTCGCCGTCCATCATGCCGAACCGATCACATGTTTCTTCTCTCAAGCGCCATTCATCCATGGCCCTTTTCATGCGCACCAGGGATCGAACCCGTGCAAAGAGTGTCAGGTCATTGACCGGCTTGGTCAGGAAATCATCGGCACCCGCTTCAATCCCTTTAACCCGATCATCGGTTCCGGAAAGTGCTGTAATCATAACCACCGGAATATGGGCTGTTTCCGGGTTTGCCTTCAGCCGACGGCAGGTTTCAAACCCATCCATTTCAGGCATCATGACATCAAGCAGGATAATGTCCGGGGAATCTGAAACAGCACATGCCAGGGCATCGGCGCCGCATTCTGCCATCATCACCGTGTAATATTCAGCGATCAGTTTGGCTTCCAGCACCTTGAGATTGGTAGCAAGGTCATCGACGATGAGAACCCGAGCAGTCATGGTTAAGCCAAAATTCTTTGGATGGTTGAGATGAAATTATCCACCGAAATGGGTTTTGCGATATAGGCTTCACAGCCGCCTTCACGAATTTTTTCTTCATCCCCCTTCATGGCGAAAGCCGTCACGGCGATGATGGGAATGGATTTAAGATCATCATCAGCTTTCAGGATTTTGGTGATTTCCAATCCGGAAATTTCGGGGAGCTGGATATCAAGCAGGATTAAATCCGGATGATGTTCCCGGGCCAAGCCCACGGCTTCACGGCCATTTTTTGTCTGGACTGTTGCATAGCCATAGGCCTCCAAGAGATCATGGAACAACTTCATGTTCAGCTCATTGTCTTCAACGATCAAAACTGTCTGCACCATAGGACCCCCTGATCCAATCATTTAAATGCTGTGCAAATATCTCCGTAAAACGCCATTTAGCGCACGCAAATACCCCAACATTCAGCAATCCACTCTGAATGTCCCCATATTGCAACAAATATTGTTAATTTTTGGTGATAGATCCCAAATTTAGGACTGTTTTATGCCCAAATCTCACTTCCAACAACTCTCAGTTGCACCCTGGAATCAAGAGTCACATTTAGGGCGTTTCAGAGCCGTTATTTTTTCAAGGCTCGCATTGACACTGAAACTTCCGTAATCAAGCTCGAACCCATCGGCCACGCCGTTATCAAACAAACGAAGCCCCAGTTCGTAATCAGGGGTGGATTTGGCACTTTTTGTCGGAAAAAAGGCCAGCCGCATATGCCATGAAGGGCGATTGGTCAGGCGGCGTTTGGCCCATTTTTTTGGAGGCGTTTTAATCGGTGCGAAAATCATCGCATTGACCTCTAAGGGGCCATCACTATTGGCCCCATCAAAAATCACCCGGTTGAGCCATTTTTTGCCTTGGCGCGCCGCACGGATCAGGTCAATCACATGAACCGTCGGGAAAATGGTTTTCCGGGACAAATCGAACCGCATCCCCTTGGGCCGGGAAAAATCTGCGTGCCCTTTGCCGCCTTTTCTCGCAAGCTTTGCCTTGCCCTCCAGATCATCGGTTACCGTCCCGTCGCGGGAATTTCGACTGGTAAACCGATATTTCAGGCCATCCAGCGTTTCAAAACTTGAAAAATTGGATTCCGTCGCAATGCGGTTTCCCTCATTGTCAAACAGGACCAGCTGAACCCGCTGTACCATCGTCCACCCGGAGCAGGACCTGGCCCACTCCATCACCATGGTCCCTTTGGCACCCGTGATGTTGCCGCCTGAACGGACATGGCCAATTTTCATGGCATAGACCGCTTTATGAGGGGCCAGATTAATGGGTTTAGAGGCTGGCGCCGCATTCCCTGCCCCTGTCATCAATGGACCAAGCCCGATCAGGCCACCAAGCACGATCGCTTTGATATAGGGGACCCCACCTTGGCACCATTTATGTGACGATTTTTCCATATGTCCTCTCAGGTTTCGGGCTGATTGGGCCCTGAATGAAGGGTGTTCATTCCTATTGGCACAATTATGGCATTCTTTTCGGAACGGAGATAGAGATGGCGCACCAACCAACACCCCATCATACGGCCCACCCCCCAGGCGGCAGTTCTTGCCGCATGTTGGGTGCAAAAATGACTGAAAATTCAAAAATGGTAAAAAATTCCGATTCGAAAATCATATAACCAATTGAAAAATATGAATTTTCTGTTTGGCACGGGCTTTGCAGATGAATTGGTGGCGGTATAGGTCTGCGATCAGACGGCCGCTGGCATTGATGAAGATGAATTAATGAAACCGCTAGACCGGTTAAAGAAACTTTAGATAGAGATTGAAAGCATCATGACGCGCAAACCGTTTGACACCGAAAAGAGCACTGTTCCGCACGCTTCTGCGAGTGAGTCCTCCCTCATCTCTGATATTGGATCAACTGCGAGCAAGCTGCTGTCAACCATCAGCCAAGGCCGGAAGAACCGCAAAAAAACTGACGGCGAACTTGCCACGCCGCTGGTGGAGCAAGCGCTTGATGCCGCATCGGAAGTTGAAAACTTTCTGACCGAACAATCGGCGCGCATTGCCTATCTTGAAAACCTGACCCTGACCGATGAATTGACTGGCCTGTTCAACCGTCGCGGTTTCAACGAACAAGTGCGCCGCACCCTGGCATCCGCCAGTCGATATGGCGACGATGGTGTTCTGGTCATTTGCGATCTCGATAATTTCAAGGAAATCAACGACACCTACGGTCATCTGGTGGGCGACATCGTTCTCAGGCATGTTGCCAAGGCCATTGAGGCCCAGGTTCGTGAAACAGATTTGGTTTCCCGCCTCGGCGGTGATGAATTCGCTGTTCTTATGGTCCAGACCAATTGGCGCGATGGCCTTAAACGCGCACAAATGCTCAACCGGGTCATCAACCGAACCATTGTTACCTATGATGGCCACGAAATCACAGTCAGTGGCAGCCTTGGGGTTGAACCCTTTGGCCCTGCAGACGAAGAAACAAACCTGATTGCCCGCGCTGATATGGCGATGTACGTCAACAAGCGCAAGAAGGCTTCCATCGCGCTCAACACGGCCGCAGAATAAGCCGGTAGCCGGTTATAATCCGTATTATGAATTGAAGTCCGGGCTCTATGCTCGGCTAACGACGCGGCTAATTGCCAGATTGATTAAATGCAATCTGATCAAAAATGGCCCGATCAAAGGCCGTCTCGGCAAAATTTCCCTGATCAAAGATGGCCTGATCAAAAACAGACGCCACCAAACAGGTCTCGCCAGTCCGTTTCGGGCTACAGGTCCTGACGAGCCATGCTGAGCCATAGCCTGCATGGCGTGCCCGCTGGCGCAGGTCCCGGGCATCTCTTTGGGTCAGAGGCCCGCTAACCACGCGATATACCGTACGCCCCTTAACAAAGGCCGATATCACCTCGGGTTTGCCATTCAGATGATCAATCGAATTTGCGGCATGGTTTGCGGCTTGTTCGGCATCGGCCGCGCTGGCATAGCTGGCCAATGAGACATAATAATTCAGATTTTCCGGGGTCAAATTCCCTTTACGACCACTGGCATCCTCACGGGCGGCACCATGATGAACCGTCGCGGTTTCAGGGGGCGAAATATGAAGGGCATCAAGAACGGGGGATGCGGTCGATTTTTGGATCTTCTTTGCGGCCCCATTCCGGGTCGGGTTCATTTCCGGTGAAAATGCCGGTGACGCCGTAATAACATCGCCCGGGCCGGCTGCCGGGGCAATACTGGCAATGGCGGCCAGTTCACTATCACTCGGCATGGCAATGGGCATATCCACATTCAACACCGCATCTGCTCCCAAAAGTGCAATCTGATCCAGATCCCGCACCTTTTTGTCACGACACACGGGCTGGCCTTCAATGGCCCGAAACAACGAACAATCGCGTTCCGTCGCAGCCGATAACAAATGATCGGTATTGGTTTTCCCAGTCACCACCAAACTCAGACCACTGATGGCCTGATTCACCATGGAAACCTGCTGTGGCAAGCCCACGCAGCCCGCAAGCAAGACCGGAAAAAGGAATGGTATAATGCGCTTCATAGCAGAGTCCCCCTCGTGACTCATTTTGCACAACGCATGAATACTGCGCCATAGGACACTGATTTTACTATTATTTTTGTAGCTGACAGGCGTTAATATTAGATAAAATTTTATCTAATTGGAAGGGCATACCCAAAAACCCCACCTTTCTGCCGTTTTAAGGGCTATTTTTCCGGTTCTTCCGTCTTTTTATCCGAAACCTTGACCGGAGGGGGCGCAAATCGCAAATGCAATTCCTTGAACCGGGCATCATCAATTTGTGCTGGCGCGCCCAGCATCAAATCCTGAGCATTCTGGTTCATCGGGAACAGGATCACTTCGCGAATGTTGGGCTCATCGGCAATGAGCATGACCATGCGGTCAATCCCCGGCGCTGACCCCCCATGGGGCGGTGCCCCATAACGGAGCGCCGACAACATGCCCCCAAAACGGCTTTCCAGTTCATCTTTCTCATAGCCCGCAATCGCAAAGGCCTTTTCCATGATCTCAGGTTTGTGGTTTCGGATGGCCCCTGATGACAGCTCAATGCCATTGCAGATGATGTCATACTGCCATGCCTTGATATCCAGCGGGTCCATGGTCTCAAGCGCTTCCAGCTCACCCTGGGGCATGGAAAACGGATTATGGCTAAACTTGATGCCACCGGTTTCATCGTCATGTTCGAACATCGGGAAATCAACCACCCAACAAAATTCAAAACAATTCGGTTTGAGCAATTCCAGTTCATCCCCAAGGCGGGTGCGCGCATTGCCCGCAAGCTCTGCTGCTGCCGGGGCATCGCCTGCGGCAAAGAACACCGCATCCCCATTCCCTACTCCGGTAATTTCGCGCAATTTAGCAAGCCTGGCTTCATCCAGATGCTGGGCAATGGGGCCCTTGGCCGTGCCATCATCGTTGAAGATGATATAGCCAAGTCCACCGGCACCCAGTTCCTTGCGGGCCCAATCATTTAACTTGTCAAAGAAGCTTCTGGGCTTGGATGCGGCCCCCGGGGCTGGAATGGCCCTGACCGCGCAGCCTTTGCCCACCAGCTTTGCAAAGAGCGAGAAATCAGACCCGGCAAAGACATCACTGACATCACTGATGAGAATGGGATTGCGCAAATCTGGCTTGTCGCTGCCATATTTCAGCATGGCCTCATCAAAGGGAATGCGCACAAAGGGTGGTTTTGATACTTCCCGGCCATCGGCGAATTCTTCGAAAACGCCTGCCAAAACAGGTTCCAATGCCGCGAAGACATCATCTTGGGTGCAAAACGACATTTCCACATCAAGCTGGTAAAATTCGCCCGGCGACCGATCTGCGCGCGCATCTTCATCCCTGAAACACGGGGCGATCTGAAAATATTTATCGAACCCTGCAATCATCAAAAGCTGCTTGAACTGCTGGGGCGCCTGGGGAAGGGCATAAAAATGGCCCGGATGAACCCTGGATGGCACCAGATAATCGCGCGCACCTTCCGGAGAAGACGCGGTCAGGATTGGCGTTTGGTATTCACGGAATCCCGATCCCGTCAAACGACTGCGAATGGATGAAATAATATCACTGCGCAGGATCATGTTGCGCTGCATTTTTTCCCGTCTGAGATCAAGAAAGCGATAGGTAAGCCGGGTGTCTTCGCCATAATCATTATCGGAATTAACCTGCAATGGCAGTGCATCGGCCTCGGATAGAATCTCAAACTGTTCTATCGCTACTTCCACATGGCCGGTGGGCAATTTCGCGTTGATGGTCTCATCACTGCGCGCCACCACTTTACCAACGATGCTGACCACAAATTCAAGGCGCGCGGCCTCCACCGCCTTGAAGGTATCGGCGGACGAATCGATCACGCACTGGGTCAGGCCATAATGATCCCTAAGATCAATAAACAAAAGATTGCCATGATCCCTCTGGCGATTAATCCATCCAGAAAGCCGCACCGTTTCACCGATGTGCTCTGGTCTGATATCCCCGCAGGTATGGGTCCGGTAAGGGTGCATTTCGCTCACAAATTTTCTCCAAGACGCGCTTATGGGTTCGCTTGGGAAAAGCCATGCTTAGGGGGCAATTGTCAAGAAAAGACCTGCATTTTGGGCAATTCTCACGAAATCCGCCTCCCAAATGATAATTTGGTGGCTTTGTTGTTCAAAGCCGAATGTTTTCGTGTATAGCTTCCCCCCATGATCATCCTCAAAGATACCGAATCCTTGGCCCAGTTCTGCGACTCGCTAACTGGCGCCGATTTTGTCACCGTTGACACTGAATTCATGCGCGAACGCACCTATTGGCCGGAACTCTGTCTGGTCCAATTGGGTGGGCCCGATGAAGCGGCGATCGTCGACCCATTGGCCAAAGGCATTGATTTAAGTCCGCTGTTCAAGCTGGTCAATGATGAGCCCGTTCTCAAGGTTTTCCATGCAGCCCGTCAGGATCTCGAGATTTTTCACCATTTAACGGGGAAAATCCCAACCCCCATTTTTGATACACAGGTTGCCGGAATGGTGTGCGGGTTTGGTGAGTCTGTGGGGTATGAAACCCTGGTTGCAAAGCTTGTGAAAACCAGTGTCGACAAATCCATGCGCTTTACCGATTGGTCTCGCCGGCCTTTATCAGAAAAACAGCTCCAATATGCGCTATCAGACGTCACCCATCTGCGGGTTGCTTATGAAAAGCTGGCCCTGAAAATGAAGCCGACCAATCGCCATCAGTGGGTCGAAGATGAAATGGCCATCCTCAACTCTCCCAACACCTATCTGCCGCCCCCCGAAGACGCGTGGCGCCGGATCAAATTTCGGGGAAACCGCCCCCGGTTTATCTGCGTCCTGCGCGAACTTGCTGCCTTGCGCGAACGCATGGCCCGGGAACGCAATGTCCCGCGCAACCGCATTATGCGCGATGATATGATTCTTGATATTGCCGCCCGGGCACCAGAAACCGCCGATGCCTTGGCCCAAACCCGTTCTGTCGGCCGATCCGGTCTGCCTGCCGCATTAACCAGTGCAATCCTGGAAGCCGTGGCAAGGGGCAAGGCCATCCCCGAAGCTGACTGCCCGGTGGTCGAAAAGAAAGCGCCCCTGCCCCACGGCACCGGCCCCTTGATGGATTTGCTAAAGGTTCTGCTTAAAATGAAATGCGAAGAAAATGGTGTCGCCCAGAAACTGGTGGCGTCATCAGCGGAACTTGAAAAAATTGCCGCAGCCCCGGTTGGCAAAGAACCCGATAGCCGTGTGCTTACGGGTTGGCGTCGTGAATTATTCGGTGAAGATGCGCTTCAGCTTAAAACGGGCCGCCTCGCCCTTTCTGCCAAAGGCAGCGCAATACAGATCATTCCGCTTCAAGATTGATCGACTGGCATAATATTCCCGTAATTAATGCGCAATAACCGATTGTCGGCCCAAACGCCTAGCCAAACCCGAAAGGCGTTGCTGGCAAATATCGCTGATGAGATAGGCGTGTTCTTCAGGCAATCTCAACGTCAATTCCTTATGGCTAAGTTCCAGATTGGCATTTTCTAAAATGCCATCAACCCCGCCCGAAAGTGTGTTTGCAAATTGCAAGGCACGGCCAATCAGCATGGCGTGATCAAGGGCATATTCGCCAATCAACGGGGCAACCTGATCCTTGAACGACCCACTGACCTCGCCGCCATACCGGGCACTCACCGCAAAGGCCAACATGATGCGTTCAGGGTGGCTGATCCCAGAAAACGACATATGCAAAACTCTGGAAAAACTACCATCAGCGCGATAATCAGGGTGATCGCGCCAACAGATTTCCGAAAGCATCGCAGCGGCCCGGCGCACGCGCGTGTAGGCAGGGTCTTCTCCGGGGAATAACGGATCAATCCAGTGCCCCATAAATTCGCTTGTTCCCCCGAACCGCGACACCCGCCCGGCCCAATCGGCACAGCCAATGACAAGCGGGTCACGGGCACGCTCAGATTCCCCCAATTGTTTATAAAGCCACCCTTCCCGGAGCCCATGGGCAGAAAAAATAACCCGGGCCGGATTGGCCCGTGCCAGAAGGCCTTCCATGACCACGGCTGCCAATGGCAAGGTCGAAAGCCTGCTCTTTGAAATACCCGGAATTTGCCCAAGGGATTCCGGCCCAAGATTGGCAACCAATCGCAAGACATCCAACGCTTCCTGGCGGCTCAGGCTATAGCCGTGGATCACATGCAGGGGGTAATCGGTATGGGCCATGTGCAGCCCGGCAAAGGCCCGCCATGCCCCCCCCACGGGATAAAAATTGCGCCCCACGACATCGCCCAACCAATCCACCTGGGATAATGCCTTATCCACCAATGTCCGGGCTTTTGCCATGTCTCTACCGACAATGGCATCAAGACGCAGCACCCCCAATGGCAAGGTTGTCTGCTGGCCGATGTCACCCCTGTTAAGGGCGACAATTTCAAGGCTGCCCCCGCCCAAATCCCCCATCATGCCATTGGCATCAGGAATGCCAGAGATCACGCCAAGCGCAGAGGCTTCGGCCTCTTCGTCTCCGCTGAGAACCGATACGGGTGCGCCGATTATTTTTTCAACTCTGGCCACAAATTCATCGCCATCATCGGCGCTGCGAACCGCCTCTGTTGCCAATACATGCCAGGATTCCACACCCAATTTTCTGCCAATGCTGACAAAACGGCGAAGATGTAGGATCGCACTGCGAACACCATGGGGGTCCAGACGAAAGCCTTGCCCCTCTTGTTCGCGCCCCGGGCCAAACCCCCGGCCCAAGCCACACAATGCCCGTTCATTGGAAATAGGAACCGGAACCCGTGCCTGATCTCCATCCCCCACCTTGAACACGACCATGCGGACAGAATTGGAACCGATATCAACAACCGCTTTCAGGCCAGAACCATTTGGTTGAGGGGGCTCTTGGGAATCAAAAGAAGACACAATTATTTACGCTTTCTAATAAGGCTTTTTAAAATTTTGCTTGAAGTAGGCCCCTTTGTCGAGCGGCCAGAGAGCGATGGGTTGGTCATAAAATATTCATGGGCACTGAATGGCACGCCATCTGTGTTTTCTGTATCGGGCTTGAGACGCTGGTACCCACCATCTGGGCCAAGCGACCAGCTTTGGACAGTGTCTTTCAGGTTTGCAGCCATGATTTCATCAAGCACCTGAGCATGAACCGTGGGGTTTTCCAGAGGGACCATTGTCTCAATACGCCTGTTAAGATTTCTGGGCATCCAGTCCGCAGAAGAAATAAATACCTTTGCGTCTTTTGATGGCAGCCCTGCCCCGGCCCCGAAACAAATGATGCGGGCATGTTCCAGAAACCGTCCGACGATGCTTTTGACCCGGATATTTTCCGACACGCCCACAATGCCCGGCCGAAGACAACAGATGCCCCGAACCACAAGATCAATTTTCACCCCTGCATTCGATGCCCTGTAAAGCGCATCGATGATATCGCCATCAACCAATTGGTTCATCTTGGCCCAGATTGCCGCCGGTCGGCCCGAGCGGGCATGGTCTATTTCACCATCAATATGGGCCATTAAGGTTTCGCGCAAATTAACCGGGGACACAGCTATTTTTTCAAATTTTTCCGAACGGGCATAGCCCGTCATCAGGTTGAACAACCGGGCCGCATCCCGACACAATGCCCGGTCACTGGTAAACAGGGAAAGATCGGCATAGGTCCGTGCATTCACCGGATGATAATTCCCGGTCCCGAAATGGGCATAACTTTTCAAGCCCGATTTTTCCCGCCGGGTAATCAATGACAGTTTTGCATGGGTCTTTAAATTGACAGACCCAAAGATCACTTGGGCACCGGCACGTTCAAGGTCGCGGCTCCAGCGGATATTCGCTTCTTCGTCGAAACGGGCCTGCAGCTCCACCATGACCGTGACCGACTTGCCTGCCTCTGCTGTCTTGATCAAGGCACCAATGATCGGGGAATCCCGGCTGGTTCGGTACAGCGATTGTTTGATGGAAACCACCGATGGGTCATCGGCCGCCTGATGCAGGAACTGCACCACCACATCAAAACTTTCATAAGGGTGGTGGACAATCATGTCCTTGGCCTTGATGGCCGCAAACGCGTCCCCACCAAAGGCCTCTATGCGTTCTGGAAAGCGTGAATGATACGGTTTGAATTGCAATTCAGGACGTGCGTCCACCAGTTCAAGGATGTCTGCAAGTCCGGCCAAACCATCAATATCAAAAACATGGGCGCCGGAAACATCCAGGGCGCTGACAATAAAGCCCCGCAATTGAAGGGCGATGGGTGTCATGAAGGTCAAGCGGATCACGGACCCCCGTCGCCTGCGTTCCAGTGCCGTTGACATGACCCTGACCAGGTCTTCTGCCTTTTCCTCTAATTCAAGTTCGGTATCCCTGACAACGCGGAAAACCCCCTGATCAATGACCTGATAACCCGGGAACAGACGGTCGAGAAACAGGATGATCAAATTTTCCAGCGTAATAAATCGCGTGGCGGTGCCGGGAATGCGGATAAACCGATTTAATTGTGACGCCAAAGGCACCAAGGCCCGCACCGGCTCTAAATCATCGCCATTCGTTTTATTGGCCTTCCCCTTGCCCGTTGCCAGGCTCAGCGCTTTCAGTTCCAGAATTAAACTAAGCCCCAAATTCGGAATAAAAGGAAAGGGTTGTGCCGGATCAATGGCTGTGGGCGTCAGTACCGGAAAGACCTGCTCCATGAAATAACGCTCTAACCACACCCGTTCGGGCTCGGTAATATCACCTCGGGACACCACGGAAATGCCCTCTTCGCGCAGGGCGTCACACAAGATGGCCCAGCACCCCTGTTGCTGTTCCAAAATGATCGCTGACGCATTGCTAATAGCGGCCAGTTGTTCCTGTACCGTCATCCCGTCATCGGCACAATGATTGTGGCCCCCGCGCTGCTGTGCCATCAGGCCAGCGGCACGCACCATATAAAATTCGTTGATGTTTTTTGCAGAAATGCTGAGAAAACGCACCCGCTCTAAAATCGGATGGGCCGTATTCATGGCCTCTTCGATGACCCGCCTGTTAAAGGCCAGCCATGATAATTCGCGGTTGATAAACCGTTCCGGGCCAAGGGGCAGGCCGGAAGATTTTTCTGAGGCGAATTTATCCGTCATTTCCAAAACCCGATCCGTTTCTGAACCTCACTTAAACTTTATCAATTATAGATTTTGTTGCAGATAAAAGCCAGATTGGGCACGGGGCACCTAATCAGCATCAAGGGCTAACAATTCCCGCACCAAAGGCACCGTCACGGCCCGGCCTTCGGCCAAAGCCCGGGCATCGGCTGCGGCCACCAGACAGCGCGCCGCATCGAAACTGCGCTCCATCCGCGCTGCCAGAAAATTTATGACTTCTGCGCTGACATGGACTTGGCGGTCAGAAAACAGCTTGACCAAAAGCGGCCCCATCAGCCCGTCATCAGGCAAGCCAATCTCGGCCACCCCAATGGCCCCAAGCCGCGATGCCAAATCCGGTAGCTGGACGGGCCAACGCGCAGGTGCCGAATTCCCTGTCAGCAAAAGCATGCCGCGCAGGGTTTGGACATGGTTCAGGAAATGAAACAGCATCTGTTCTGAATTCGCATTGCCCATGCATCGGTCTGCGCCGTCAAAAACAACCGGGGTATCCATATCCCCTGATTCCATCAATTCGGCCAAATCATCAATGCCTATAAATCTTGCATTGCATTTGGCCGCCCAAACCCGGGCCAGATGACTTTTGCCAGAACCCGCAGGCCCAACAACCGCCAATGCCGGCCCCGGCCAATCGGGCCAACGATCAATCCACGCGAGCGCTTCCCCATTGCAGGGCGCTTCCAGAAAATCTTCGCCATCAAGGCTTTGATGCGGGGTAAAGGGCAGGGTTAATTGAGAAAAACTGTCAGGCGTATTCCGGCCAGATTTTTTCACGGCCCGCCATCCTCACCTGGCTTACTGCTGGCCCCAAGATAAAGCGGGCTTTTCAAATATTGATGGACGCCAAAGCGAACCAGAACCCCGATGACCGCCGCCAGCGGCACGGCCAGCAGAACACCGACAAAACCCAGCAAAACACCCCCAGCCAGCAAGGCAAAAATGATCCACACCGGATGCAGCTGGATCCGGTGTCCCACTAATTTTGGCGTCAGGAAATTACCTTCACCGATCTGACCCACCACGAAAATAGCCGCCACAATCGCTATCGGTTGCCAATCACCAAACTGGGCACAGGCCATACCCACGGCAACCACAAAACCACCGATGGCACCAACGAAAGGCACAAATGACAACAGGCCTGCAAACAACCCAATGACCAGACCAAATTCAAGCCCCACAAGGCTGAGCGTCACGCCGTAAAAAGCAGCCAAGATCAAACAAACCAGCCCCATGCCACGGACAAAGCCCGCAATCATATCATCGGCTTCATTGACCAGCGCCTGAATGGTTTCCCCATGTTGCCTGGGCAACCAGCCCTTGGTGGTAGTAAGAATCTTGTCCCAATCGCGCAACAGATAAAAGGCAACAATGGGGGTGATAACAATCAGGGAAATCAGGTTCAATAACGCAATCCCACCGCTCCAAATGCTGGCGAGCAGACCCCCGGCAAGTTTCAGGGCATCCCCGGCAAAACCGCCAACCGCACCTTTCAGGCGTTCAAGGTCTGCGGGAGAGAGTTCTGAGCTAACCCGCACCAGAACCGAGCCTAGACGCTCTTGCAACACCCGCATCACGTCAGGCAATTTCCGGGCAAGGTCCAACAATTGTGCTTCGACCAGCGGGGTCAATAAAACCAGCCCTGCCCCGAAACACAAAAAGAAAAACACCAAAACCAAAGAGGTCGCCAATGACCGGTTCATCTTCGCCCGCGACAAACGCTCCACCACCGGGTCCAGAAAATAGGCCACTAACAATCCGGTTACGAAAGGCAATAAAATTGGGCTGAACAGATGCAGCAACAAACCGAAAACGACAAACCCCAAAAGCCAGGTCAGGGTGATCCGGGAAAGGTTCATGACTGATCCTCCAGTGAAGATGCTTGAATTGTCCAGCGGACAACATAAACCGCACCGGAAAGAACGGTGGTCAACGCGGCCAGCCAAATCAGGATTGTTAGCGCCATGTCATAGTCAACATCAAGCGCCAATAAGGCCAGCACGAACCCAGCCAGAATAATCTGTGTTGCTGTATTGACCTTGCTAACAAACAGGGGGGTCATCTGCAGACTTTGGGTCAAGGTATGATAGAGCATCGCCCCACCAATGATCAGAATATCGCGGAACACAACCAAAATGACGATCCAACTCGGCAAATAACCCTCGATCCCGAAGGTGATAAAAACACCCATCAGCAATGCCTTATCGGCCAGTGGATCAAGATACGCCCCAAGCACAGATTTGGCCTCAAGATAGCGCGCAAGAAAGCCATCCACCGCATCAGAAATGCCCGCACCGACAAACAGCCAAAAGGCCAGAACCATCTGGGAATCAACAATGGCCCAGACCAGAATTGGTACGGACAACAAGCGGGCGAGCGATATAAAATTGGGGATATTCAAGGGGTTACAACCGGGTTCAGTGGCGGGGTTGATCTTGTTTTTTGAGCACCACGGTCTTGTGGCTTACCAAAATGAAGATTCCAGTAGATAGGCCCCCTCGAAAGATTAAGGTCGCTCTGGCTTAACGCTACGGTCAATTGATCTTCGTCTCCAAGAAAATTTAGTCTGATACGGGCCGTCTTCTTTGAAATATATATCAGATCGCTTCGACGAACAAAGGCAACCTGTTTCAATCGTTTTTTAATATCCAGCCAATCAGCCAGAGAAGTGATGGGCACTTCTGCCGTTAATTCAGTTCCGGTATCGAAACGCAAACGGTTCGCGCGTTTCCAACCCTCTTCAACCTGGACAACCACCGCCCGTGCCGCCCGTTTCAGGCCTTCCTCAATGGGCTCGCCCGGGACCAGATCAAAAGACATAAGCCGGGTCTGTTCCAACCGGGTCGTGCCCACCCTGCTCATGGTGACCTGAAGACGGTGCGCCGTGGCCGGTTTCTTGGTTATCTTGTTTTCAGCACCCTCTGACTTTGCATCTGCTTTTAGCCCTGACTTTGGCGTTCCCACATGCTGGCGGACGATCACCACCAAGACATCCACGGCACCATAGCGTTTGGCGATTGCGGACAATTGTTTGTCATTCCCACGCACTGCCTGCTCAGCCCCGATCAAAGAGATATCGCGAAGGTCCCCCTTGGGGTGAATCAGCGGCACCAGTCCATCCGATGAAGGCTGGGCCAGAAAGGATGCCCGCCAGGGATTGGGATTGTCCCACAGCGAATAGGCACCAGAGACTTCATAAATGGGTAAAACCAGCACGGGTTTGCTGCGCGTTTCTGCAAACCCGATGCCGTAGCCCCGCAAAAGTCCCCGCACGGCATCGCTTTTAAAACGAACCTTAAGGGTTGCGAGATACCGGACCTTTGACGTCTTTTCATCGATCACTTCAAAATCGCGGACCAAATCAGCCAACAATGCCGGGTTAACCTTAGGCAGGCGCGAAATGTCTTCGTTCAGGGCAATGCGGGCCAAAAGCCGCTGCATGGCCTTGGCCTGACCAGCAAAAAGGGCCTTATCGCGGGCCAGGGCCGCGGTCTTGGCGGTCATATCCACCTTGGATTCAGCAATGGTATAGACATTTTTGGCAGCAAGGCTTGAGTCCGAAAATGCGATTGCAAGCGAACAAAAAACCAAAGACCACACAAAAGACTTCACCAAACGCCCCCCCAAAAGCCGGCCCGCCCTGAGATGAGGCGAAAAACCGGTCAAGACATTGATCATATGCGATTGAATCATTACAAACCGCCGCAGATATATTAAACAGATACGGTAAACAGGCCGCAAACTTAATTGACGTGTCACAGGATCAAACCCCGTACCATTGAATTTGTCTATCAAAGGGCTGGAATGCAAGGAGAAACCCATTAAACGCGCAACCTACAGAGACGCCGGTGTCGACATAGACGCGGGCAACGCATTGGTCCAAAAGATTGCACCCATGGCAAAGGCGACGGACCGAAGCGGGTGCATGTCTGGTCTGGGTGGGTTTGGCGCATTGTTTGATGTAAAAGCCGCAGGCTTTAAAGACCCTGTTCTTGTCGCCGCCACCGATGGCGTTGGCACCAAATTACGCCTTGCTATTGATACCGGTCTTTTCGATACCGTGGGCGTTGATCTGGTGGCCATGTGCGTTAACGATCTGGTCGTTCAAGGTGCAGAACCCCTGTTCTTTCTGGATTATCTGGCCACTGGCGCGCTGGAGGTTGATGCAGCAGCCCGGGTCATTGCGGGCATCGCAGATGGCTGTCAACAGGCCGGTTGTGCACTGATTGGTGGTGAAACTGCTGAAATGCCTGGCATGTATGGTGATGGGGACTTTGACCTTGCTGGTTTTTCCGTCGGCGCCGTTGAACGCGACCAAGTATTGACGGGCGCCACCATCACGCCCGGTGATGTGGTGTTAGGGCTGGCATCCAATGGGCTCCATTCCAACGGGTTTTCACTGGTGCGGCGCGTGGTGGCCGATGGCAATCTGGATTGGAACGATCCCGCGCCATTTGCGCCCAAACGCAGCCTTGGCGAAGCGTTGCTTGATCCAACCAGAATTTACGTCAAAAGCTGCCTTGGCGCGATTGCCCTGAAAAATGCCCAAACCGGTCTTTCCGCCATTAAAGGCCTCGCCCATATCACCGGAGGCGGGTTGAGCGAAAACATCCCAAGAATTTTACCCAAAGGCCAACGCGCGGTTCTTGATGCAACCTTTTGGGATTTACCGGACGTTTTTGCATGGCTTCGCGATGCGGGCAACATTGCAGATGAAGAACTGGCACGCACCTTTAACTGTGGGATTGGCATGGTTGTCATCACAACCCCCGAAGATGCCGATGGGGTCATCAAAGCCTTGAACAAAGGGGGCGAGCGCGTATCTAAAATCGGGGTTATTGATGTCGCCCCTGACAACAGCACAGACACAATCGTTGAAAACACGGGAACGGCATGGCGCGGCTAAAAATCGGGGTTCTAATTTCGGGATCAGGCACCAACCTTCAGGCGCTGCTGGATGCGGCTGGCGCATCGGATTATCCGGGCGAAATCAAACTCGTCATATCCAACAAAGCCGATGCCCATGGTCTTGAGCGTGCCCGCAAGGCAGGGGTTGAGACCCGGGTCATTCCCCATGGTGATTTTCCAGATCGTGAACGTTTTGATGACGCGCTCGATGGGGCCCTTCGCGATGCGGGCTGTGAACTGATCTGTCTGGCCGGGTTTATGCGAATTTTAACGGACAAATTTGTGACCGATTGGGACGAAAGAATGCTCAACATTCATCCATCCCTGCTGCCCGCCTTTCGGGGGCTTGATGTTCACCAGCGCACCCTTAACGCTGGCGTGCGCATCACGGGGTGTACCGTACATTTCGTCCAGCCAGAACTGGATGCGGGACCCATCATTGTCCAGGGCGCTGTGCCAGTTCGTTCCCAAGACGATGAAAAAAGTCTGGCCGCCCGCATTCTTGCCGTGGAACACAGAATTTACCCCTTGGCGGTGCGCCTCATTGGGGAAGGCCGGGTTCGGGTTGAAAATGGCCGGGTTATCATCGATGACACAGACCTTGCCCCAAATGATGCCCATCTGATCAGCCCTGAGCGATAAGCCCCCTCCCCCCAACGAACAAAGCCTCCGACACAATCTGTGCAGGAGGCTTTATTTATGGTGCCGGGGGCGCTATAGAAGGGGCAGAACAATGACCCGTTATTTCAAGGAGCACACCATGGCCGAATTCGATGATCTCAAGTCCCACGAAGAAATGTGGGATAATTTCGTCACACTGGTCACCTACAGCACCATTGCGATTGTAGCGACCCTGGCACTTTTGTTCCTGTTCGTGGCCTAACAAAGGCCCCGTGAAGGTTTTGGGGCCTAAAGGCCCTCCCCTTCAGAGCTGATTAGCTCACAATTTCCAGTTCAGAAAAGAAGAAGGCAATTTCTTCGGCTGCCGTGTCCGGTGCATCGGATCCGTGCACGGAATTGGCTTCGATGGATTCTGCAAAGTCTTTGCGGATGGTGCCGTCATCAGCATTAGCCGGATTGGTTGCACCCATGATTTCACGGTTGCGTGCGATGGCGTTTTCGCCTTCCAGCACCTGAGGGATCACCGGGCCAGAAATCATGAAGTCACAAAGGTCGTTAAAGAACGCCCTTTCCTTGTGCACCCCATAAAATACTTCTGCCTGTTCACGGGTCAACTGGATACGCTTTTGAGCGATAATCCGAAGGCCCCCTTTTTCAAAACGGGCGTTGATTTCACCGGTCAAATTGCGCCGGGTCGCATCGGGTTTAATAATCGAAAGTGTTCGTTCAAGTGCCATTGAAATAGATGCTCCAAAAGGTTTAGCGGCGCGCCTTATAGACGGATCGAAGGCCAAGGGCAAGGGTCAGGCAAAAAATCTACATTCTGAAAACCATTGTTTGCCCTATAACGCCTGCTTTTCCCAGCCCCCGGATTCTCCCTGACGCCAATAAGTCAGGTCGTAACCCATTGATTTATATGCCTGCCAATGAGAACGGGCGCTGTCCAGGGCAATTTGATCATTGCCATCAAACATTTCCAGACAACGCTGATAATCGGCAACCATTTCTGAGGGCACCCCATCGGCCAGAACCAGAACCGTCGCCTGATTGGGATTGTCGTCCCCAACCGTCAGCCAGATGGGCTGGCCCTGAGACTGCGCCTCATCGAAGCCATCCTTAACCGAGCCATGGGGCAGAAACGAATCATTTGCATACGTCCACAGCGATGCATTCAACGCTGCCAATTGCTCTGGAGAGCCGGCTTTGACCACCGCCTTCAGGCCATTGGCCAGGACCTTTTCCAAAAGCCGGGGCAAGGCGGTTCCCAAAGGGGACTGTTCCAGATGATAAAAAGCGATTTCGGTCACGATGTGCGCTCACGATCCTTCGTAATGATCTGCGACCAATCGATCCAAAAGCCTGACACCAAATCCAGTGCCCCCGCCCGGGACCGTTGGCGCATCCTTGCCCGACCACGACACTCCGGCAATATCAAGATGGGCCCAGGGCACATCGTTGACAAAACGCTGCAGGAACTGGGCTGCAGTGATGGACCCGGCCCCGCCGCCCGAAGAAATATTCTGCACATCGGCTGCCTTGGAATCAATTTGCCGGTCATATGCTTTTCCCAGAGGCATCCGCCAGAGCTTTTCATCCATAGCCTTGCCCGCATCTAAAAGCTGGTCCGATAGTTTGTCATTATTGGAAAACAGCCCCGCATGATGGGCACCAAGGGCCATAATGATGGCCCCGGTCAAGGTCGCAAGATCGACCATAAACTGCGGCTTGAAGCGTTTTTGGCAGTACCACAATGCATCGGCCAACACCAACCGCCCTTCGGCATCGGTATTCAAAACCTCAATAGTTTGGCCGGAATAGGATTTAACGATATCACCGGGCCGCTGTGCCCTCCCTGAGGGCATATTTTCAACCAGACCAACGATCCCAACCGCATTGACCTTTGCCTTACGGGCGGCCAGCGCCTGCATCAGGCCGATCACCACGCCAGACCCTGCCATGTCCCATTTCATGTCTTCCATGCCCTTTGATGGCTTGATGGAGATCCCACCGGTATCAAAGGTGACCCCCTTGCCAACAAAGGCCACAGGGGCTGCTTTTTTGCCTTTTGCCGAAGCACCATTCCATTGCATGACCACCAATCGGGGGGGCCGGGCGCTGCCCATGCCCACGCCCAAAAGCGCCCCAAAGCCCAGTTTCTTCATTTTCTTTTCGTCCAGCACTTCAACCTTGACCCCAAGGCGCGATAATTTACGCGCTTCACGGGCCAGTGTTTCAGGATAAATCACATTGGCCGGTTCAGAGACGAGGTTACGGGTGGAGAAAACGCCCCCCGCCACCGCATCCAGACGCCTAAACAAACGCCCCGATGCCGCCATTGCCGTCGCTGGCACCTGCACGTCAAGACGATCAAGTGCCGGTTTGTTTTCCTTTTTTTCCGTGGTCCGATATTTGTCGAAACGATAACTTCTAAGCCGTGCCCCAACCCCAACATGGGCTGCCAATTCTGCAATGCTCAACTTGCAGCCTTTAGGCACCTCTACCAAAACTGCCGCGCGTTCATCGCCACTGGCACCCAACTGGGCGGTCGCTACCCCACCGGCCTGTTCAGCCACCAGGTCCTTCACCTCAGAACCCTTACCAAGGCCAACGACGATAACGCGGCTAATCGATCCCTTGCCGGGAGCCAAAACCACCAGGGTCTGGCCCGCGTTTGCCTTGAACCGGCTAGCCCCCATGGCGCGCTTGATGGCGCCGCCAAGGGTTTTGTCAAACGCTAGGGCACAAGCCAGCAATCTCGGGGCATTCTTGTTCTGGTCTGCGAATACGACCACAGCACCTTTTTTTGGTGTTTGGGGCTTTGAAAATGCAATCTTCATAGGTCTTTCTCCCGAGGGACATGCTGAAACATAGATTTTGGGAACATTTATTCCCAATCTGGGCCGCGAGTGTAACCACAGGGTTGCAAAAAATCTGCCCCAAAATTGCGAACCCGCCCCCCGACCGCTCCAAGGGGCTAAAAAGTAATTTTAAGCCAGCAAAGCCTAAAGGATGGCGGAACAAAACAAGACGCTTATAATAGAGAAGATGAACTGCACATTTCGCTACATGCTGCGCCAACTTGTTTGGCCGCTCTTTTTCGCAGTCATCGCCATTTCCGGCATTGTCTGGATGTCGCAATCCCTTCGTTTTGTCGATTTGGTCCTTAATCGAGGCCTGCCGTCATATAACCTTTTCCATCTGGCATTTCTGGTGTTGCCCATGTTTACGTCGGTGTTCCTGCCGATCATCCTGTTTGGGGTTATCATCTTTTCCTACACCCGGATGAACATGGACAGCGAACTGGTCATTTGGCGGGCAGCCGGGATCAGCCCATTGCGCCTTGCAGCACCTGGATTGAGTGCTGCCATGCTGGTGGTTATCTTGTGTTATGCGCTGAACCTTTATTTCATGCCCGGAGCCTACCGCCAGTTCAAAGACATCCAGCATGCGATCCGAAACAATTATTCCCAGGTCTTGCTGCGCGAAGGCGCTTTCAACGAAATCGGGACCGGGTTGACGGTTTACATTCGCGAACGGGGCCCTAATGGCGAATTGTTCGGCATTCTTGCCCATGATCGGCGAAACAAGGGCCAGCCCATCACGGTGATGGCTGAACGCGGGGCCATGGTCAACACCGATAACGGGCCAAGGGTCGTCATGATTAAGGGCAACCGGCAATCGATCAAGCGCACAGGCGATGACCTGTCCATCCTCTATTTTGACCGCTACACCCTTGATCTACATAATCAGGGCACCAAAGGTGGTCCCCGTTGGCGAGAGCCCAAGGAACGCTTTCTCCATGAATTATTCCAAATCCGTCAATCGGGACCTCACGCCGCCAGCGATAAGCGTTACGAACTCAAACTTTATGCTGAAGGCCATCAGCGTCTGGCATCCCCTTTGCTGGCACTGGCCTTTACGTTGTTGGCGCTTTCTGCCCTGTTAACCGGGGATTTCAAACGCGGTGGACAGGGAAGCCGTATCATCGCCGCAACCCTTTTCATGTTGGTGACCCAGGCAATCAACATCAGTCTTTTCAGCTTTGCCGGTTCGAGCTTTATGGCAGTGCCCTTTATGTATCTATTACCCATTTCGATTATTTGTGCATGTGCATGGATTTTGTTTCGGGAAAAATCACGGTTGCGGCCAACGACCCGCCCCCCGACCCTGTCAGCGAAGGCATAGGTTAGCTTTATGGCGACAGTCACCCCGGTCTTCTCAACCCTTTCGCTGTATCTTTCACGGCGTTTTTTGTTTGGGTTTTTTGTCGTGTTACTCTCGATCGGTTCCATCATCTTCTTGATTGATATTGTTGAACTGATGCGCCGCAGCGGCACCCGATCAGACATCACCTTTCAAATCGTCCTTCAACTGGCATTGTTGAAACTGCCCTATATGTTGCAAAAAATTCTGCCCTTCACGGTTTTATTTGGCTCCATGCATGCCCTGTGGCGCATGACACGGACCAGCGAGCTTATTATTGCCCGGGCATCCGGGGTTTCGGTTTGGCAATTTCTGGCGCCTGCATTTTGCGTGGCCGCGCTGATTGGGGCATTTTTTGTTGCCGTCATAAACCCAGTGGGGTCGTCCATGCTGTTGCGTTACGAACAACTGGAAGCAAAATTATTTCAAGGCCGCGCATCCCTGCTTTCCGTTTCAGAAGCAGGGTTATGGCTGCGCCAATCTGATGCCCAGGGCCGGGCCGTCATCCATGCCCAACGCATGGCACCGGGAAAAATCATCCTGAGCAAAGTGACCATCTATCTTTACGACACCGAAAACCGCTTTACCGGCCGGTTGGATGCCCCCCGCGCCCAGTTGGAAAAGGGGCACTGGCTATTAAGCAATGTTTTGGTTACAGCCCCGGGACAGCCTTCCAGCAGGGAACCGGTCTATAAAATTCCCACCGACTGGACAGCTGCAAAAATTCAGGACAGTTTTTCTTCGCCCGAAACCCTGTCCTTCTGGAATTTTCCCGGGTTCATCGCCATACTGGATCAGGCTGGGTTTACTGCGGCGCGGCACAAGGTTTACTGGTACTCTCTTTTGGCGCTGCCCATTATGCTCGCTGCCATGGTTCTGGTTGCCGCCAGTTTTTCATTGCGCACGGCCAGACGCGGCGGCGTTGCCACACTGATCGGGGTGGGCGTGTTGTTCAGCTTTTTTCTTTTCTTCCTGTCCGATGTGGCTTTCACCCTTGGCCTGTCATCGGCAATCCCGGCTTTTCTTGCAGCCTTCACCCCGGCAATGGTAACCCTTTTAATTGGATTATCTATTTTGATGCATTTGGAAGAAAGCTAGGCATGAACGACAAATACGTGGCCTTCTGGCGATGACACAAACAAACGAACAACCGACCCGGCCCGTGACCCTGATGTTGGCTCAAACGCTGCTTGTTTGCGCAGCGTTTGTCATGGGGCCTATCATCCAGATTGACGCAACATCAAATGCCGGTGCCGCCCAGGCCCAGGCCCAGGCGACAAAACAAAAAAGCATCAAGATCGCGCCATACGTGATTCTTCGGGCCGATGAAATTTCATTTAACGATAAATCCAAAATTGCCACGGCCAGAGGCAAGGTTGAAATTTCTCATAAGGGTCGGTTTTTACGCGCTGATACTGTGACCTATGAAGAAAAGACCGACACCTTCTCAGTGATCGGGAACGTCACTATGGTTGAACCCAATGGTGATGTTATCTTTGGCGAGCGTAGCCAATTTACAAACCAGTTCAAGGACGGCTTCATCGAAGGCTTTCGCATGTTGTTTACCGACAACACACGACTGGCGGCACCCGGCGGCCAGCGCACTGGCGGGGTCATCACCAGACTACGCAATGCTATTTTCTCGCCCTGCAACCTATGTGAAAAGGACCCCTCGCGCGCACCACTATGGCGCATTCGTTCGGTTCGCGTCATCCATGATGGTGAGGCAAAGAATATCAGTTACAAAGACGCCTATTTTGAATTTTTTGGGGTCCCCGTTGCGTACACGCCATATTTTTCTCATCCTGATCCAAATGTAAAAAGACGTTCCGGCTTTCTTACCCCTAGCTACAGTGAGAATACAGATTTTGGATTTAGTGTGCGACTACCATACTTCTGGGCACTTTCAGAACAAGAGGATGTCACGCTGACCCCCATTCTCAACACCAATGAAGCCTCCGTCCTTCATGCCGAATATCGCCGCAGCTTCACCAATGGTGAATTGTCCGTTGATACCTCCATCACCAATCCGGAACGGCGTGAAGGGGAGACAAAAATCGGCGGCAATGAGATTCGGGGGCATGTGCTTCTTGATGGAAAATTCAGTATCAACCCCACCTGGCGCACAAATTTCCAATATCAGCGCACCAGTGACGACACCTACCTTCGGCGTTATAGCTTTCATGCTCCGGATAACCAAACCCTGACGTCTTCGGCCAATATTGAAGGCTTCCAGGGCCATAAGTATGTGCAACTTAGCGGCTATCATTTCCACGGTTTGCGTGAAACCGATAACCCGGACGAAGCGCCCCTGGTAATGCCCTTTGGCCAATACAGTTTTGTATCGGAATCAAAAGCCGCCGGCTCATATATAACAGCCGATGCCAGCATGCTGGCCATGCACCGCGACGATGGTGTCGATAGCCGGAGACTTTCGTTAAAGGGCGGATGGCATTTACCCTATACGGCGCCGGGTGGGGACATTTATGAAATGTCCGCCCTGTTGCAATCAGACATATATTCCGTGAGCGATGTTACCAATGAAAGCGGAACGGGAACGCAAGATGGCTTTACAGGCAGGGTCCAACCGCAACTCAGCTTCAAATGGCGTTATCCCTTCGTTCGCAAGGAAAAGGCATCTTCGCAACTGCTTGAACCCATTGTGTCACTAATCGTGTCCCCAAATGGTGGCAACCCATCCAAAATCCCCAATGAAGACAGTCAGGATATCGAATTTGACGACACCAATCTGTTTTCCGCCAATCGATACACCGGCGTTGACCGGGTTGATGGTGGGCAACGTCTTGTCTATGGCCTCAACTGGGGCCTTTATGGAGACAAGGGGGGCAGTATTGAAGCCTTTCTGGGCCAAAGCCTTCGACTGCGGTCAGCAACAAACTTTGCTTCGGGCTCTGGCCTTCGCGATAAAAAATCTGACTTGGTCGGCAAGCTACGCATTAATCCCAACAGCTATTTAGATTTTCTATACCGATTCAGGATTGATCCTGATGGCCCCACAGCCAATCGGAACGAATTTGCGGTATCCGCTGGGCCGTCTCGCTTTCGTGCGAGCCTGAATTATATCTTTATCAGCGAAGAAGCGGGTACGGGTGAATTTGGCGATCGTGAGGAAATCACAGGTACCCTTAATGCTGAAATTGATAAATTCTGGCAAGCACGGGCTTATATCCGTAAAGATTTGACCGATAATGGGGGGCTTATCTCTGAATCTTTGGGACTTAGATATGCAGATGAATGTTTTATCTTTGATGCAACCTTTACCCGAAGCTTTACACAGGATCGCGACCTGAAGCCCATAGACACCCTCCTTTTTATGCTTACTTTCAAGCATCTGGGCGCGGTCAGAGGTGCTGGTTGAACAACCGGGCCCTTGGCCTGTATTCTCCCCCTAAAATTGCCGCATGGGATAAGATGCGGTATTTATTCTTGAAAGTTGACAGGACGATCCAGCCCCATGGTGGTTAATTTCTTTCACAGGCAATCTGTTAAAAGCCGAGGGCACATGCGTCGTGCTCAAAAAATATGGGCGACCTGTTTGCCTGCATTCATGGCATTCGCGATCTTCGGCACGACGATTTCCTCAAATGCATCCGAAATGCCAAAAGCCTCCGTTTTAGATATTCTGGCGGTGGTCAATGAATACCCGGTTTCGGCTTATGACCTGAACCAGCGTCTTGATCTTATTATCCGTTCATCAACGCTGCCCAACACGCCCCGTGCACGGCTCAGTCTGGCACCCAGGGTTTTAAAATCCCTGATCAATGAAGCCCTTCAATTGCAAGAAGCAAAGCGTTTAAAAATTGTCGTTTCACAGCCCGAAATGAACAGGGCGCTGCGATTGGTTGAAAAACAAAACCGTTTGCAGCCCAACAAGATTTTTCCCTTTTTAAAATCCCGACAAATAGGGCAAACAACCTTATTGCGCCAAATCCGTGCTGCCCTTGCCTGGCAGGTTGTGGTTCGCCGCAGATACGCCCATTCAACCATTATTACAGATGAAGAAATTGACAGGACCCTTGCGCGCTTCAAGGAAAGTGCAAAAAGTCCCCGATTGCTGGCTGCTGAAATTTTTCTTCCCCTGGACAACCCCTCCCAGGAAGCAACGGTTCGCAACACTGCCAATAAAATTATTGAAGAAATAAAAGCAGGCGCAAATTTTGCACTGCTCGCCCGGCAATTTTCCCAAAGTGAATCAGCACGCCACGGCGGCGACCTTGGCTGGATACAACCGGGGCAGCTGGATCCTCAAATCGAGAAGGTTCTGAAAACGCTCCCCATCAAAGCCCTTTCCATGCCCATCCGCACCGCTGCTGGATACACCATCGTTTTATTGCGCAATCGACGGGCACCGCCTGAACAAAAGGCAGGAAACACGATCGTCAGCTTGCGCCAAATCATCCTTGAAGCCCCAAATGGGGCGCGTCCGGATGAACTGCAAAGCCAATTATCCCTTGCCGATACCATCCAAAAAAGTGTTCGCGGTTGTGACGATTTCGCAGCAATCGCCAAAGAACTGGGGATAAAACGCTCTGGCAATATCATCCAGGTCAAGATCAAGGAATTGTCGAAAAACCTTCGAACGCTGGTCACCACCATCAAAACCGGCGCTGTATCCCCACCGCTGCGGTCTCCAGAGGGCGTTAAAATGATCATGGTGTGCAACAGAAGTAATTCCGGGGGCGGGGGCGCTAATCTGCCCAATCGCAATAAAATCCGAACCCTTCTGCTTGGCCGTCGACTTGAAATTCAGGCACGGCGTTACCTGCGTGATCTGCGCCAAACCGCATTTTTGGATATTCGTGCGTGGCGATAACACCAAAAGCGGGACCATTGGTCCTAACAATGGGAGAGCCCGCCGGAATCGGTGGCGAGATCACCCTTAAAGCTTGGCTTGCACGCACAAACCAATCAGCCACACCCTTTTTTACTGTTGCTGACCCCGATCACCTGTCGGCCACTGCTGCTGCTTTGGGCTTTGATGTCGCGATCAAAACCATCGAGAACCCCGAAGATGCATGGGATGTTTTCGACACGGCCTTGCCCGTTATGGCCGAACCCCTTCCCGGCCCTGTCACGCCGGGCCAGCCAAGCAAAGCCAATGCAAGTGCTGTCATAGCGTCAATACGGCGGGCTGCAGAATTCGTCCGCACGAAAGAATCCTGTGCCATGGTCACCAATCCCATTCACAAGAAAATTCTGGCAGACACGGGGTTTTCCCATCCCGGACACACTGAATATTTGGCGGAACTAACCGATACTGAGACCCCCATCATGATGCTGGCCTGCCCGGGGCTGCGGGTGGTGCCCGTGACCATCCATGTTGCCTTGAACAAAGCCATCAAAATGCTCAGCACTGATGCCATAAAAGGCGCGGCACGCATAACCGCACGGGCATTGACCACCGATTTTGGTATCCCCACCCCTCGCCTTGCTATCGCTGCGCTTAATCCCCACGCCGGAGAAGACGGGATGATGGGTGAAGAAGACGAAACCATCATCGCCCCGGCCATCCAGACATTGGCACAAGAAGGCATCGATGTTTTTGGGCCCGCCGCACCAGACAGTTTGTTTCATACCCGGGCCAGAAAAACCTATGATGCGGTCATCTGCATGTATCATGATCAAGCCCTGATCCCGCTAAAGACGGTTGATTTTGATCAAGGCGTCGACATCACCCTTGGCCTTCCCATTGTCCGCACCTCCCCTGATCACGGCACCGCTTTTGATATCGCCGGGCGCGGCATTGCCCGTGAATCCAGTTTGTTGGCAGCCATGGACATGGCACTTGAAATCGCCCAAAACCGTTCTTCAGCAAAGCTAGGAAAGGTAATTGGCCGCCATGGACCCCGATAAAAATGATGCCATTGCCAATCAGCCCCCGCTTCGTGATGTCATTGCGCGCGCGGGCCTTAATGCACGGAAATCATTGGGGCAGCATTTTTTGCTCGACCTCAACCTCACCACACGCATTGCCCGCGCAGCAGGTGACATCAATGGCGCCACGGTCATTGAAATTGGCCCGGGCCCTGGTGGGCTGACCCGCTCGATCCTTGCCGAAGGGGCCGATCATATTATCGCCATCGAAAAGGACCACCGCTGTCGCGCTGCTCTTCAGCCTCTGGTCGATGCAGCAAAGGGCCGTCTGGAATTGATTGATGCCGATGCATTGGAACTGGTCGAGCCCGACTTTATTCGGGCCCACGGATTTGATCCAAAACAGATCTGCCTGATTGCCAACCTGCCCTATAACATTGCCACCGAGCTGATCGTTCGGTGGCTGCGTCTGACCTATGATGATCCCGAATTATTCAAGGCCATGGTCATCACCATCCAAAAAGAAGTGGGCGCGCGCCTGTGTGCAAGCCCCCATTCAAAGGCCTATGGCCGGCTTTCGGTTATGAGCCAATGGCTGTGCAAAGCAGATATCGTTTTTGATATTGGTGCCCGCGCTTTTACCCCGCCGCCCAATGTCACCTCCAGTGTGATTCGCCTGATCCCAAGGCCCCAACCCATCGCACCCGCACCCTGGGATGAAATGCAGGGCATGGTTCGCCACGCCTTTGGACAGCGGCGCAAGATGCTGCGTTCCAGCCTCAAAAGCCTTGGCGCTGATGTTGACCTTGGTGCCTTGTTTGCAGACTCTGGCGTAGCCCCCGATGTTCGGGCAGAAGCCGTTGATGTGGAAGGGTTTTGTGCCTTGGCCCGGGCATGGGCGGATCAACGAAAATAAGCACGTATTGGCCCGTTATTGGCCTTCGCGTAAAGACCGGACAAAATTATCAAGACCAACCAGGCGGTCACGCTTGATCCGTTCGGCGGCCAATATGGCCTGCACTTCGGCGACACTTTCTTCGATGTCATCATTGACGATGATGTAGTCATATTCACGGTAATGGCTCATCTCATCAGCCGCCTTTGACATGCGGCTGGCCACAACTTCTTCGCTGTCTTGGGCACGGGTATTCAGGCGCCGCTCCAGTTCATGGGTGGAGGGTGGCAAAATAAAGACGCTGGCCACATCGGGGGCCGCATTCTGGGCCAGTTGCTGGGTCCCCTGCCAATCAATATCGAACAAAATATCCCGACCTGATTCCAGAAATTCGTCTACATCCGCGCGCGGGGTGCCGTAATAATTATCAAAGACCTGCGCATATTCCAGAAATTCCTGACGATTGATCATCAGGTTGAATTCTGTTGGATCAACAAATTTATAATCAATGCCCTGGGTTTCGCCCGGGCGTTTGGATCGCGTCGTCACAGAAACTGACATCATCAAATTAGGGTCACGTTCCAAAAGCAATCGTGACAGGGTTGTCTTGCCCGCACCTGAAGGCGAAGACAATATCAACATCACACCACGGCGTCGTATTCCTGTTTCCATCCTGATCAACCCGTTCCCAAAACCTACTGTATATTTTGAACCTGTTCGCGAAACTGCTCAATAGCCGCCTTCAGGGCAAGCCCCGTTCTGGTCAGTTCAAGGTCTTGAGACTTTGAACACAGCGTATTTGCTTCGCGGTTAAATTCCTGAGATAGAAAATCCAGTCGACGCCCCACAGCATCCCCCGATGCCAACAGTTCGCGTGCCTGCGCAATATGTGCATCCAGGCGATCAATTTCTTCGCGTATATCAGCCTTGCCCACCATCATGGCAATTTCCTGAGCCAAACGGTCTTCCGGTGGGCTTTGGGATGCCTCCAGAAATTCAGCAATCTGGTTTTTAACTCTGGCAGCGATGGCATCGGGCTGGGCTGCCGCCAAGGTGCGGGCCGCCCCCGATAGGGTTTCAATTTCATCGACAAACCCCAAAAGCACCAAAAGCATGCGCGCACCCTCTTCGCGACGGGCTTCGGCGATTTTGTCCAATGCAGAACCAAGGCTTTTCACCATAGCCTGTTCACGCGAACGCCTGACAGCATCGCTATCTGTGGCTTCTTCTGCTTCTAAAATGCCGCGCAACCTTAACAAACCATCGACCTGGGGCGGCTTCGCCCCGGTTTTGGCCTGCACGGTTTCGGCAATGGCCAACACATGGTTCAAAAGATCTTCATTCAATTTGTATCCGGCAATTTCAGGTGCCGCGGTCAGATTGAGATTAAGGTTAAAACTGCCGCGTTTGAATTTTTTAGAGGCCTGATCGCGGGCCTGAATTTCAAGCGCTTCCATGCCTGAGGGAAGGCGGACCCGGATGTCCAACCCACGATTGTTGACGCTGCGTACTTCCCAACGCCAGGAAAATGCCTCATGGGCACCCTCTTCACGGGCAAACCCCGTCATGCTTTCAATGGACATGACTTAAAAACCGCCGATCTTCTTGTTTAAATACTGCTCGCCAATATATCCCGTAGGGGAACCCCCAACAAGGTGACAATTATTTTGACCAACACCGCTCACCTGGGGATCAGTTGTTTGGGATCAATGCTTTGGGCCAACCGTTTTTTTACCGGTTTTCTTTACCAATTTCTTTTTGGATTTACCCAGCCGCCGGTCACGGATTTTTCGCCATTGGCGAACATTTCGATTATGGCTTTTCAGGGTCTTGGCAAAGACATGGCCCCCCTTGCCATCAGCGACAAAATACAGCGCATCACTTTTCAAAGGATGAAGCACGGCCAGAAAGGCCGCACGGCTCGGATTGGCAATGGGTTCTGGTGGCAGGTCTTTATGAAGATAAGTATTGAACGGATTTGGTTTTTTCAGGTCCGCGCGCGTCAACGCACGGCCCAAAACCCGCCCTGATGCAGATGTTTCAATCGCAACCCCATAGGCAACCGTTGGATCGGATTGCAGGGGCATTTTTAAACGCAAACGATTGATAAAGACGGCGGCAACCTTCGCCCGTTCTGCGGCCACACCGGTTTCCTTTTCGACAATGGATGCAAGAATGATCGCATCATGGGGCGATTTGAACGGCAAATTTTGCGCACGCCTTCCCCACCGGAATGCAATTTCATTGATCATGGCCGCTTCCATACGGGTAATCAGGTTTGACCGGGTGTCGCCATACAAATAATGGTAGGTGTCGGGAAACAGTGCACCTTCTGCGGGAATGCTATCAATGGGTCCTGACAACCCATACGCTGCACGCAATGCAATAATGGCCTGGGTCGATGTCATCCCTTCGGGCAGGGTAAATTTACGCACCACCGTTTTACCGGCAACAAGAATATCCGTGATTTCGCGGGGGCTGACATGGGATTGAAAACTGTATTCACCGGCCTGAATTCGCCCTTGATTACCGGTCAATCGCACGCCCATTTTGAAAATGAATTCAGAAGGAATGATCCCATGGCGTTTCAGCAAACCGGCAATGGTACTGAGCCCTGCCCCTTTGGGAATGACCACCAAAGCGTTGCCTTTAAGGGAGCCCGGGTGTTCAAAGCCATTAAAAATAGCCGCAACACCCAGCAGGGCCGCCAAACAAACAGCACCTGCCAAAAGCCCTAAACGACGGTTTCGACTACCCATTGGCCCGCGCCTTAGGCGTATTCCGAGAAGACAAGAGAGGCGTTCGTCCCGCCAAAACCAAACGAATTGGAAAGCGCGTGACGGACCGGTTTTTCCTTGGCCGTCAAGGGCACCAGATCAATATCGCAGCCTTCAGACGGGTTTTCCAAATTAAGCGTTGGCGGCAAAACCCCGTCACGAATGGCAAGCATGGCAAATATCGCCTCCACCGCACCCGCTGCCCCCAAAAGATGCCCAATGGCAGACTTGGTTGATGACATGGATAATTTATAGGCATGGTCACCAAACAGCCGCTTGACGGCATTCAACTCAATCGCATCACCCAGCGGCGTGGATGTTCCATGGGCATTGATGTAATCGATGTCTTCTAGATTAAGGCCCGCACGCTTGATCGCAGCCGTCATGGCGCGATACCCACCATTACCATCACTGGCAGGTGCGGTAATATGATACGCGTCTCCGGACATGCCATAGCCCGTCAGTTCGGCATAAATTTTAGCGCCGCGCCTTTTGGCGTGTTCCAGTTCTTCCAGAACAACAACGCCAGCACCTTCACCCATGACAAACCCATCACGATCCCGGTCCCATGGTCGTGATCCCTGTTCCGGGGTGTCGTTAAAGCCGGTGGACAAGGCCTTTGCTGAAGAAAAACCAGCGTATGCGAGCCTGCAAACGGCCGCTTCTGTACCACCAGCAACCATCACATCGGCATCATCCATCTGGATCATGCGCCCGGCATCGCCAATGGCATGGGCACCGGTTGCGCACGCCGTCACAACGGCATGGTTGGGCCCGCGAAAGCCGTATTTAATGGAGACATGGCCCGATGCCAGATTAATCAAGGCTGATGGGATGAAAAATGGGCTGATCCGGCGCGCACCACGCTCATTCAACTTTATGGCCGATTCGGCAATGGCCGGAAGCCCACCGATGCCCGATCCAATCATCACACCGGTGCGTTCGCAATCTTCATCGCCTTCAGGTTTCCAGCCGGAATCTTCGACTGCCTGAATGGCAGCCCCCATGGAAAACACAATGAAGCGATCCATCTTGCGCTGCTCTTTGGGCAACACCCAGTCATCGGCATCAAAGATGGCTTTCCCGGCATCGCCTGTCGGAATTTCACCACCAATGCGGCACGGCAGATCAGAAACATCAAAGGACTCGATCGCCCGAATGCCTGTTTCACTTTCTTTAACACGATTCCAGACCGCATCAGCCCCACACCCAAGGGGGGTAACAAGGCCAAGACCGGTAACAACAACACGTCTCATGGCTGCTCGGATGTAGTTTGAGTTTTACATTTACCCGACATCAGGCCGGGTTCTGAGCACAGATTAGGAATTCGCTTCAATATAAGTAATGGCATCCTTCACGGTGAGGATTTTTTCAGCTGCGTCATCAGGGATTTCGCAGCTAAATTCTTCCTCAAATGCCATGACGAGCTCAACCGTATCAAGGCTATCTGCCCCAAGGTCGTCGATAAAACTCGCGGTTTCTGTAACCTTGGCGTCATCAACGCCCAGATGTTCAACAACGATCTTGGTTACGCGTTCAGCTACATCGCTCATTTTTTATCTTTCCTCGGATAACGATCCCGGTCTGGGAATTGGTTGGTTTGCCTATTTTTATCACGGCAAGTGCCGTTTCGTAACATACTTTTCCAGCCTTGACTAGCCTCTGAGCCGCCGCTGAACCAGCATCAATCTAGGCCATAATTTAGCCTTTAAAAAATCATCAAATCATGGCCATGCCACCATTAACATGGAGGGTTTGGCCTGTTACATAGGCCGCGTCTTCACTGGCCAGATAAAGGGCCGCAGCGGCAATGTCTGCTGGTTCCCCAAAACGTGCCTGGGGAATCACCCCCAAAAGCCGTTCGCGTTGTTCTTCTGCCAAGCCATCGGTCATTGGCGTGGTAATAAACCCGGGCGCGATACAATTGGCCGTAATGCCCCTTGATGCCACCTCTGCTGCCAAAGATTTGGTTAATCCAATCAATCCTGCCTTGGATGCTGCGTAATTGGCCTGGCCCATATTCCCGGTAACCCCCACCACCGATGTGATTGAGATGATCCGGCCCCAGCGCTTTTTCATCATGCCCCTGAGCATTGCCCGCGACAGGCGGAATGCAGCTGTTAAATTAACATCCAGAACCTGCTGCCAGTCTTCATCCTTCATGCGCATCATTAATCCATCGCGGGTAAGACCGGCATTGTTGATCAAGATATCGACGCCGCCCAAGGCATCATCGGCCGATGAAGCCAGTTGCGTAACGCCATCGGGCGTTGAAAGATCCGCTGGCACCACAAGGGCACCATCACCCAGTTCATCAGCCAAGGCATCAAGGGCATCAACCCGCGTTCCAGAAAGCGCCACTTTGGCACCGGCAGCATGCAGCGTGCGGGCGATGGCCCCCCCGATTCCGCCACTGGCACCCGTCACAAGCGCCCCTTTGCCATCAAGATCAAACATGTTCCATTTCCCTAATTTTTTTAACGCCGATAGAATACAGATGTAGGCAACCCTGAGAAAGCCCTGTTACATAAATGCCTCTATTTCCTCAGGCGTATTAAGCGCAACCGCTTCAAGTTCCTTGTCAATGCGCCGGGCAAGGCCGGACAGAACCTTTCCGGCGCCCACTTCCACCAGCCTTTCAACACCATTTTCCTTCATCCACAGAACCGATTCGCGCCACCTGACCATGCCAGTCACCTGATCCACCAACAAAGTGCGGATTTCGTCGGGATCATCCACCGCTGAGGCCTTTATGTTGGCAACCAACGGGACTTTAGGTGCCAAAAGATCTGCCTCTTTAAGGGCGTTGGCCATCACATCGGCCGCAGGGGCCATCAGGGCACAATGAAAGGGGGCGGAAACCGGCAACATAATGGCCCGACGCGCCCCTTGCGCGCTGGCGAGCGCCAAGGCACGGGTTACGGCGGCTTCATCGCCACTGACCACCACCTGGCCCGGTGCATTATCATTGGCTGCCGTACAGACATCGTCTTCGGCCGCTTCTGCTGCCAGCGCCGCCACGGCATCAAAATCAAGGCCCAAAATGGCCGCCATGGCCCCTTTGCCAACGGGGACGGCTGCTTGCATGGCTTGGCCCCGGGTGCGCAACAAACGGGCGGCATCAGGGATGGTGAAGGCCCCGGCTGCGGCCAGCGCAGAATATTCCCCAAGGGAATGCCCCGCCACGAACAGGGCCGCATCGGCCAAATTCAGCCCGCCTTCTTTTTCCAAAATCGCCATAACCGCCAGACTGACCGCCATCAAGGCCGGCTGGGCATTTTCGGTCAATGTCAGGGAATCGATGGGGCCTTCAAACATAATCTGGCTCAGATTCTGGCCCAAAGCCTCATCAACTGCCCCAAAAACCTCGCGGGCCGGGATAAATGCTTCTGAAAGTGCCTTGCCCATGCCCACCGATTGGGACCCTTGGCCGGGGAATATGAAAGCCTGTTTCACGCTAAACCTCTGTTCATTGGTTAAAGTAAGGAATGCATGAGTGATAACGCCCCACTCTTCCCTGTCAAGGCCGCCGTAAAGCCGCCTTCAAAAGATTTGGTTTAGCCCTTGATTGGCGGGGGGTTTTGTGTATATTTCGCGACCTCAACATTCCTTGCCGGTTACAGCGGTTACCGGCTAGGGACGGAAGGCCAGCCACGATGGATATGGCACCGCCCCGGGAACAACCATAAGGAGTGTCACATGCCGCTTTATGAAAACGTGTTTATTGCACGTCAAGATATCACCTCGTCTCAGGCAGAAGCCCTGGCCGAGACCTTCTCTGAAATTGTTGTCAAATCCGGCGGAACCGTTTCCAAAAAGGAAGCATGGGGCCTGCGTAATCTGGCCTATCGGGTCAAGAAAAACCGGAAAGGGCATTACACCCTTCTCAACATTGACGGGCCACCCGCCGCCATCAGTGAAATGGAACGCAACATGCGTATCCATGACGATGTGCTTCGCTTCCTGACCATTCGTGTTGACGAACTTGAAGAAGGCCCCTCGCCAATCTTGAAGGGTCGTGATGAAAGGCCAGCGCGGGGCGGACGCCCCCCTCGCCATGAGGAATCCCGTCCGGCAGCAAAACCAGCCACGCCTGTTAAGGCCGAAGCTGACCCAGCCGAAGCTGACCCAGCCGAAGCTGCACCGGCTGAAGCTGCACCGGCTGAAGCTGCTACGACCGAAGCTGCCGACAAGGGAGAAGAATCATGAGTGAACAAGGCCAACGTCGTCCGTTCTTTCGTCGCCGCAAGACGTGCCCGTTTACAGGCTCTAATGCGCCAAAGATCGACTACAAGGATGTCCGCATGCTCCAGCGTTTCATTTCTGAACGCGGAAAAATCGTGCCTTCTCGCATTACCGCCGTTTCCACAAAGAAACAGCGTGAATTGTCGAAGGCAATCAAGCGGGCGCGTCATCTGGCACTTTTGCCGTTTGTTATTAAATAGCGTGTTTTGGATGGCTTTTGGGATGGCTTGCAGGCCGCTCCCTTAAGTTGCCAAACTTGCCGGAAACAGTTTTGGGCGCATCAGTACGCTGATGGCCCAGCCAAAAGGTTCCAGCCATGCAAAAAGATGCCTTACTCGCCATAGCCGCAGGGCTTGCAAGTGCGGTTCTGCATCTTTCCACCCAGTGGAGCGTGATTGGCGCATTGTTTTTTACCCTTCTGGCCCCACTGCCTTTGTTTATGGCGGGATTTGGGCTGGGACTTACCAGAGCATTGCCGGGACTTGTCGTCGCAGGCATTGTTGTTTGGGGGGGAGCCGATTTTAATCGGTTTGTTTTGTTTTTAGCAGCCGACCTGTTGCCGGTGGCTTTGGTTGTACGGTTCGCCCTTTTAAATCGCCAAACGGGTGATAGCGAAACCGACGTACAGTGGTATCCGCCGGGTCTGGTTCTGACCTGGATTGCACTGTACGGGGCCGGGGCCTTTGTTTTGGCGATGGTGATTACCGGATCAGGCCCAGGTGGGCTTCAGGCATCGGTGAACCAATATGTGGACGGATTTCAGAATCTGTTTGCAAAAGCAAGCCAGAACAAGCCGGCTTTGGTTCAGATGCTGGATTCCATCAAGCGGGTGTTTCCCTTCTTGGTGGTCACATGGTGGATCATCATTGTCGCCGCCAACGCGGCCTGGGGGCAAAAAATTCTGGTCCGATTGGGCCAAAACCGGCGGCCAACGCCGGATTTCAGGACCATTGAACTGGCGCCATGGCTGGCGTCTGGAATGGTTGCAGCCACAGTGGCTGGATTGTTAGGATCGGGATGGCTGGGCTTTGTGGCAACCAATGTTGCCCTTATCCTCGGTATCCCCTATTTTCTCGTCGGACTTGCGGTCATTCACGCTGTTTCGACGAAATGGAAAGGGCGGACGGCTGTTTTATTAAGCGTCTACCTGATGTTATTTATGTTTGGATGGCCGGCACTGTTAATTGCCGGATTGGGTGTTATGGAGCCTTGGGCTAGGGTTAGGGCGCGTTATGGTGCGCCAAACCACACAGACCGGGCCTGATTGGGTTAATGAAAGGAAGATCGTAATGGAAGTTATTTTGCTGGAGCGTATTGAGAAACTGGGACAGATGGGTGACACCATCACGGTCAAGCCGGGCTTTGCCCGCAATTACCTGTTGCCCCAAAACAAAGCCCTTCGCGCGACCAAAGAAAATCAGAAAAGTTTTGAAGCGCGGCGCGGTGAACTCGAAGCTGCCAATGCCGAACGACGGAGCAGTGCAGAAAAATCTGCGGGCACGATTGATGGCATTACGGTGATTTTGGTTCGCCAAGCCAGTGATTCAGGCCAGCTTTATGGTTCTGTCCGTCCCCGCGATATCGCTGCTATTTTGCGCGAAAAAGATGCCGAGGTTGACCGCACCCAGATCCGGCTTGATATGCCCATCAAAATGGTTGGCATCCATACCGTCCGTGTGGCCATCCACCCGGAAGTGGTCGTGGAAGTCACCGTCAATGTGGCACGTTCTGAAGAAGAAGCAGAACTTCAGGCCCAGGGTAAATCCATGATTGGCTCCGGTGCCGCCGATGCTGTTGCGGAAGCCGCCTTTGCAGACGAAGCAGACGAAAGCGCCGACGAAGAATTAGCTGAAGACGGTGCAGAAGAAATCGCTGAAGATGGCGCAGAAGACGTTGCAGAAGTTTCCGAGACAGAAGAAAAATCTTCCGAAACGGAATAACCAGACTGTTCCTAAACCGCCCAGGCGTTCCAGCACGCCTGGGCGGTTTTGTTTTATCCCCATAGTTATCAAGGTGTGGATTATTTTTTTGAGCATATGCAAATTGCTTGATGCTCCGATCCACGTAAGCCTGTACCCTCTCCTTCATGGTTGATCTAACGCCCGAACAGAATGTCACGCCGCTTCGCGGTAATGGCCCCCACGATACTTACGTTGATGTGCCCGATCTGCCCCATAATTTTGAGGCAGAACAAGCCCTTTTGGGTGCCATCCTTATCAACAATGAAGCCCACACCCGGGTTTCCGAATTTCTGCTGGGCGAGCATTTTTATGATCCCGTTCATGGCCGCATTTATGATGCCTGCGCAAAATTGATTGAACGCCATCAGGTTGCCAATCCGGTTACGCTGCAAAGCTTGTTTGAGGGCGATGAAGCCCTGAGCGATGCGGGGGGAGCCAAATATCTTGGCCGTCTCGCCGCTACTGCCGTCACCGTGATCAATGCGGGGGATTATGGGCGAACCCTGTTTGACCTGCATCTGCGGCGCAAATTAATCGAATTGTCGGGCGAAATCCGCACCGAAGCCGCCAGCCCCGATCTAGATACCTCCGCCATCCGCCAGATTGAAACCACGGAACAACACCTGTTTGATCTGGCCACCACCGGTGAATATGAAGGCGGGTTTCGGTCCTTTACCGATGTCCTGACCACCACCATTGAAATGGCCGAAGCCGCCTATAAACGTGACGGCAAGCTGACGGGGACAACCACCGGGTTCACAGATATGGACAAGCTTTTAGGCGGGTTGCAGCCATCCGATCTGGTTATTCTGGCGGGACGCCCATCCATGGGCAAAACCGCCCTGGCCACCAACATTGCCTATAATGCAGCCAAGGCATGCCGCATGGTGGTCAACGAACAAGGCCAAAAAACTGTCGCTGACGGTGCGGTTGTCGGGTTCTTTTCCCTTGAAATGTCATCAGAACAATTGGCAACGCGTATTCTGGCCGAAGCCTCTGGCATATCATCTGACCGCATTCGCAAGGGCGAATTGTCCAATAAGGAATTCCAGAAAGTGGTCGAAGCCAATCAGGAACTGGCGCGCATTCCGTTCTTTATCGATGACACCCCTGCCCTTTCTATTGGCCAGTTGCGCACCCGCGCCCGGCGTCTGAAACGCCAACACGGGCTTTCGATGATCGTGGTGGATTATCTGCAATTGCTGCGCGCCACCCTTGACCGTTCCAGTGAAAACCGGGTTCAGGAAGTTTCCGAAATTACCCGTGGCCTGAAGGCATTGGCAAAGGAACTGAATGTGCCGGTGGTAGCCCTGTCACAGCTATCGCGTGCGGTTGAACAACGCGAAGACAAACGGCCCCAATTATCAGACCTTCGGGAATCTGGCTCCATTGAACAAGACGCCGATGTGGTGATGTTTCTCTATCGTGAAGAATATTATCTGTCCCGTCTTGAGCCAGAAATGGGAACAGAAGACCACGAAAAATGGCAGATGCGGATGGAAGAAAGCCACAATTTGGCAGAAGCCATCGTTGGCAAACAGCGCCATGGCCCGACCGGAACCATCAAGATGGTCTTCACCGGCGAATTGACCCGCTTCAGTGATTACATCCCACCTGACCGTCTGCCCGATCAGAACGTGCCCTTCTGATCCCATGTCATTGCAAGATCAGGCATCAAGCGCCGGCGGCATTCTCACCATTGACCTTGATGCCATCAAAGCCAATTACCACCAGCTGAATGATCGGCTGAGAGATGGCTGTACGCTGGGTGCCGTGGTCAAGGCCGATGCTTATGGATTAGGGATGGCGCGCGTTGCACCCGCACTTTGGTCCGCAGGCTGCAAAACTTTCTTTGTGGCACTGATGCATGAAGGCCTGGCGCTTCGTGCCTTGCTGCCCGATGCCCAAATTCAGGTCTTTAACGGCACCGATGCGGAAAGCGCACCGGCAATGGCTGCGGCCGGGTTAATCCCCGTGCTCAACCATCCGGGACAGATTGAAGCCTGGCACATGGAAGCCACACGTCTTGGCAAATCCCTCCCCGCCATAATTCATGTCGATACCGGCATGACCCGTCTGGGTCTGGATGGCCAAGAGATCAAGGCGCTGGTTGAAGCGGGCAAGCACCGGGATGGCCTCAATATTGGTACCATCATGAGCCACCTTGCCTGTGCCGATGATGCGGATCATGCCATGAATGCCCATCAGCTTGAAAATTTCAAAACAACCCTCAAAATCATGGCCCCATTGGGCGATCTGGGCGCAAGCCTCGCCAATTCATCCGCCATCTTTCTTGGGGATCAATATCACTTTGATCTAACCCGTCCTGGCTCTGCCCTTTACGGCATCACCCCCCATGGATTGAAGGATGGCACCCCCCCGAACCCGATGGCGCAAGTCATTACATTACAAGGAAAAATTCTTCAAATCCGTGGAATTGACACGCCATCAAGCGTTGGTTATGGTGCCACCCATCAAGCAGAGAAAGGCCAAAAAATTGCCATCGTTGGGGTCGGTTACGCCGACGGTTATCTCCGCTCTCTTTCGAATTCGGCCACTGCCATCCTTGGCGGCATCCGGGTTCCCGTGGTAGGCCGCGTATCCATGGATTTGATCACTCTTGATGTTACCAATGTTCCCGACCAGGTTGCCCGTCCCGGCGCCTTGGTGGACCTGATTGGACCGGATCATTCCGTCGATACCCTCGCGCGCGAAGCAGGCACCATTGGCTATGAAATCCTGACGGCTCTTGGCCCCCGGTTCCACCAAAACTATTTGGAAACCGCATGAGCGACGCTGCAAAAGCCAGAACAACAAAAGACGGAGCACCCCCCCCCGAGCCAATCATTGTTCGGATGCTGGCCCCGTTTGGTCGCGTCTTTCTGGACTTTCTAGCCACCGTTGGAAAATTATCCATCTTTACCGGGCGCGCCCTTCGCCATTCTGTCACAGCCCCCTTTTATTGGCGCCTGACGCTCCGCCAGATGATCGACATCGGCTATTATTCACTGCCCGTTGTGGGCATGACAGCAATTTTCACCGGCATGGTTTTGGCCTTGCAGAGTTATTCCGGGTTTTCACGGTTTTCTGCCGAAGGGGCCGTTGCGACCGTCGTGGTTTTATCCATGACCCGGGAATTAGGCCCCGTGCTGGCCGGGCTGATGGTTGCCGGGCGCATTGGCGCCTCTATGGCTGCCGAAATTGGCACCATGAAGGTCACCGAACAGATCGATGCCTTAACAACGCTTTCGACCAACCCTTACAAATATCTGGTCGCCCCCAGGCTTATTGCCGGGCTTTTGATGATGCCTTTATTGGTGGCGGTGGCCGATATCATTGGCGTGTTTGGCGGGTTTTTGATTGCGGTTAACAAACTTGATTTCAATGCTGCCAACTATCTGACCCAGACCTTTGAATTTCTGGAAACAAAAGATGTGGTTTCTGGTCTGGTTAAGGCTGCCGTTTTTGGCTTCGTCATCTCTTTGATGGGGTGTTATCACGGCTATAATTCCAAGGGCGGTGCTCAGGGTGTGGGAACGGCCACCATCAATGCCGTGGTTTCATCGCTGATTTTGATCTTGATTTTCAACTACATCATCACGGAAATGTTCTTCGACATATGACCGAAATTCCGCCAAAAATTCGCCTTCGGGGTGTCAAAAAATCTTTCGGTCCAAAGGTCGTGCTCGATGGCGTGGATTTAGATATTGCTGTGGGCGAGTCCGTCGTGGTGATCGGTGGATCCGGCACTGGCAAATCGGTAATGCTTAAATGCATTCTTGGCCTTTTGGAACCCGATGAAGGGTCCATACAAATTGACGGCCAGGAAGTCACCGACATGTCCACTGCGGACCGTGAACAGATGATGACTAAATTTGGCATGTTGTTTCAGGGCGGCGCATTGTTTGACAGCCTGCCGGTTTGGCAAAACGTGGCCTTTGGCCTGATGCAGGCGCAACGCATGGATGCCGATATTGCCCATGGCATTGCCATAGAAAAGCTTGCCTCCGTTGGGCTTGGCGCGGATGTGGCAGCCTTATCGCCTGCAGAATTATCCGGCGGCATGCAAAAGCGTGTGGCACTGGCCCGGGCGATTGCCACACGCCCGGAGATTATCTTTTTTGATGAACCCACGACCGGCCTTGATCCGATCATGGGTGATGTCATCAACGACCTGATCGTCAAATGTGTGCAGGAATTGGGCGCATCCACCCTTTCCATTACCCACGACATGGCAAGTGCCCGAAAAATCGCCAACCGCGTGGCCATGCTGCATCAGGGTGAAATTGTTTGGCAAGGGCCGGTTGCCGACATCGATCATTCAAACAATGATTACGTTGATCAGTTCATTCATGGGCGGGCCGAAGGTCCCATCCAGATGCAAATTTCATCATGATGGTTTCAAACGCGGGACACTGATCATGGCGCAACCGCAATCAAGATATGTATGCCAGCAATGTGATGCCCAGCACCGCCAATGGATGGGACAATGTACCACCTGCGGTGCCTGGAATGCTGTGGTCGAAGAAGCCGTCCCCACCGCAACCCCCGGGTCTGGCCTTAAAAAGGCCAAAAAGGGCCGCACGATTGAGCTGGAAGGCCTGAAGGGTTCCACCAGCCCCCCCCAACGGTTTTTGACCGGAATTAAGGAACTGGACCGGGTGCTGGGCGGTGGGTTGGTCCCGGCATCAACCATTTTGGTCGCAGGCGATCCCGGCATTGGCAAATCCACCTTGTTGCTTCAGGCCAGCGCCAGACTGACCGAAGGCACCACCCTTTATATTTCAGGCGAAGAAGCCACGGCACAATTGCGCATGCGGGCGCAACGAACGGGCTTGGCTGATCAGCCTGTGCGCCTTGCCGCGGCCACCTCCATCAACGACATCCTGACCACGCTTGAGGCCATCCCGGTGGCAGAGAAACCCCGGCTTTTGATCATTGATTCGATCCAGACCATGTATGTGGACGGGCTGGAATCGGCCCCTGGCACGGTCAGCCAGGTCCGCGCCGCTGCCCAGGGGCTGATCGCTTTGGCCAAACGCACAGGCATTGCCATCATCATGGTGGGCCATGTCACCAAGGAAGGGCAGATCGCAGGCCCCCGGGTGTTGGAGCACATGGTTGATACCGTGTTGTATTTCGAAGGAGAACGCGGCCACCAGTTCCGGATCTTGCGCGCCGTCAAAAATCGCTTTGGCCCGACCGATGAAATTGGTGTGTTCGAAATGACCGATGCAGGATTGAGCGAGGTCGCCAATCCATCGGCGATGTTTATGGGGCGCGGCCCCAGTGATGATGCAGACGGCGATCAGGGCAGCCCGGTCCCAGGTGCCGCAGTGTTTGCCGGTATTGAAGGCACCCGCCCCGTCTTGATCGAAATACAGGCCCTTGTGGCCCCATCCAGTCTGTCATCACCCCGACGCGCCGTAGTGGGTTGGGATTCAGCACGCCTCGCCATGGTGATTGCCGTTTTAGAGGCGCGCTGTGGCATGGTGCTATCGGGACATGATGTCTATCTCAGCGTCGCGGGCGGGCTTCGGGTTTCTGAACCAGCAGCCGATTTGGCCGTGGCAGCCGCGTTAATTTCATCGCTGACAGATAGCCCGGCCCCCAATGCCACCCTGTTTTTCGGTGAAGTTGGGCTTTCAGGAGAGGTCAGGCCCGTAAATGGGCGCGAAGCACGGCTTAAAGAAGCCGCAAAGCTCGGGTTTAAGAATGCCGTCTTGCCCTTCAACCCCCCATCGGGGACGGGTCGCAAATCAGGCAAATCCGGCAAACCCGTCAGTGGCATTAAAACAATAGAATTAAGGGTCCTGAGCGAATTGTTACCGTTATTCGCGAATGCACCGGGCACCCCCGGGCAAGGGCGCGTTACCCAGATGAAACCTCGGCAAAAAATGGCCGGGGATTAAGGATCACGTTTTACCATGGCAACTGAAACCATTATCGATCTAGTCATTGTCGGCATTGTCCTGCTTTCAGGCCTGTTTGCGCTGTTCCGGGGGCTGGTCAAGGAAGTGCTTTCCATAGGCAGCTGGACCGGTGCCGTTTTTGTTACCCTTTATGGGTTTACCCCTGTACGGCCCATTTTCAGAGACCTGATTTCCTGGCCCGGGGCCGCCGACATCACCACATGGGCAACCCTGTTTATCGGCAGCCTGTTCATCTTCTCATTGATCGCCCACCAGATATCCAAACGGGTCCAGAATTCGGCCATTGGTGCCCTGGATCGGACCCTTGGATTTGTTTTCGGATTGATACGAGGGGTGCTGATCTCTGTGGTCCTGTTTATGGCCATCAGCTGGGCCGTGGGCACGACGGATCAACCCCGCTGGTTCCGCCAAGCCCGCACGTTGCCTTTGGTTGCCGCCAGTGCAGAACTGATTTTAGCCCTGGTTCCTGACACCGTTCGCAAGTCCCTGCCCAAAATCACCAAGCCAGAGCCAGCAACAAAAGAAAAAGAAATAACAAAAACAGGACAACAGGGATATCGCCCTTCGGTTCGCCGTGGTATGGAACGCTTGATTGACGGAACCCAATAGGGAAATCATGACCGATCCTCGCCTGCCAACGACAAATCCTTTTGAAGACGATGCCTTCCATGATGAATGTGGCGTTTTTGGAATCTCTGGCCATGAGGATGCTTCGGCACTCACGGCATTGGGCCTGCACGCCTTGCAGCATCGCGGGCAAGAGGCCGCTGGCATGGTCAGCGTTCATAACAACCATTTCCATTCCCATCGCGGTCTTGGCCATGTTGCCGATAATTTCTCCAGCATAGAAGCCATTGCCCGTTTGCCAGGGATGTCAGCCATTGGACACAACCGCTATTCCACCAGCGGCGACACGGTGGAACGCAATATCCAGCCTTTGTTCGCCGATTTTGAATTTGGCGGCTTTGCCATTGGCCATAATGGCAATCTGACCAATGCTGTATCTATCCGGCGTGAACTGGTCAAACGCGGCAGCCTGTTCCAATCCACCACCGACACAGAGGTGATCGTTCACCTGATCGCCACGTCGACCTATGTCACCGTCATCGACCGTATCATTGATGCCATCAAGCAAATCGAAGGGGGCTATTCTCTGGTCGCCATGACCCATGACACATTGTTTGGCATTCGCGATCCCTTAGGCTTGCGTCCGCTGGTTCTTGGCAAGCTTGATTCTGCCTATATCATGGCATCAGAAACCTGCGCACTGGATATCATCGGGGCTGATTTCATTCGCGATGTGGAACCCGGCGAAATTATCATCATCAAAGACGGCCAAATTGAAAGCCTGCATCCCTTCCCGCCCCAGGCAAGTCGAAATTGCATTTTTGAATTCATTTACTTTGCCCGCCCTGACAGCGTTATGGAAGGTCGCAGCATCTATGAAACCCGCAAACGCATCGGGGTAGAACTTGCACAAGAAAGCCATATCGATGCCGATGTGGTGATCCCCATCCCCGATTCCGGCACACCCGCAGCCATTGGCTACGCGGCACAATCAAAAATTCCTTTTGAATTGGGCATCATCCGAAATCACTATGTCGGGCGGACCTTTATTGAACCAACAGACCAAATCCGCCATCTTGGGGTTAAGCTCAAACACAACGCCAACCGTTCTTACGTTGAGGGCAAACGCGTTATTTTGGTTGATGACAGCATTGTGCGGGGCACCACGTCCCTGAAAATTGTTGAAATGATGCGAAATGCCGGGGCCCGTGAAGTCCATATGCGGATCGCCAGCCCACCGACGGTTAATCCTTGTTATTACGGTGTCGATACGCCGGAAAAAAGCGAGTTGATTGCAGCCAACATGACGCTGGAAGAAATGCGCCAGGCCATTGGCGTCGACACGCTGGCCTATCTTTCCATTGATGGCTTGTATCGGGCCATGGGTGAGCCGGGCCGCAACAAGGATTGCCCCCAAAATTGCGATGCCTGTTTTTCTGGCGACTATCCTGTCCGTTTGACCGATCAAGAGGGCGGGTCCCAGTCCGCGCAGCTTTCGCTGTTGACGGAAAACTCTGCCAAACGATGACAAAATCTGGTCGACTTGAAGGTCGCATTGCCTTGATCACCGGCGCATCACGGGGAATCGGTGCCGCAGTGGCCCGGTTCATGGCCCGTGAAGGCGCACACGTAATTGCCACCGCCCGAACCCAGGGTGGATTAGAAGAAATGGATGATTCCATCCGTGCATTTGGTGGATCAGCAACGCTGTTTCCCGCAGACCTGACCGATGGAGATGTCATCGACCAAATGGCTGTGGCCATTCATGAACGGTTCGGGCGCATTGATATTCTGGTTGGCAATGCGGGCATCCTTGGACCGCTTTCCCCCATGTCCCATATTGACCCCTCCGCATGGGATGAGGTCATGGCGATCAATTTAACAGCCAATTGGCGGCTGGTTCGAGCCTTTGATCCCTTGCTCCGTCTTTCTGATGCAGGGCGGGCCATCTTTGTGACCTCTGGTGCTGCCGATGGCCAACACGCCTATTGGGGGGCCTATGCCGCCAGCAAAGGGGCCCTTGAAATTATGGTCAAAACCTGGGCCCAGGAACTTGAAAACACCAACATTTTAGCCAACCTTCTAAATCCGGGGGGCACAGCCACACGGATGCGGGCAGAAGCCTTCCCCGGCGAAGACCCAGCCAGTTTGCCCACGGCCGATGCCATTGCTGAAGCCTTCATACCCATGGCCATGGAAAACTATGACAAAAATGGTGTTGTGGTGAATGCCCGCGAGGCCATCCAAAAATAGCCCTAGCTTTTTTTGCCGCCTTTTGGCGCATAAGGGTTTTTCCCTGCACGAAGGGTCAGACGCAAAGGAACCCCTGACAGACCAAAGTTCTGGCGCAGGGAGTTTTCCAAATACCGAACATAACTCGCCGGCACTTTATCCGGTCGACTGGCAAACAGCACAAAGGTTGGCGGGCGACTTTTCACTTGGGTGATATAGCGCATGGGCAACTGGCGCCCCCCAACTGCGGGCGGCGGATGATGTTCCATGGTGTTGGAGAACCAACGGTTCAGCTCCCCTGTGGGAACCCGTTTATTCCACACATCAAATGTCTTGAACACCGCCGCCATCAACGAGCCAAGATTGCGCCCCTCCAGTGCAGACAGAGTCACCGTTTCCACCCCCTTGATTTGGGGCAGGGATGTTATCAACCTGTCTTTAAGAGTTTCTAGCTGCGCGACCGGATCGTCTACCAAATCCCATTTGTTGGCTGCAATAATCAGGGCACGGCCTTCATCCACCACATGGCGGGCAATGGCCAGGTCTTGGCGTTCCAACATGACTGTGGCATCAATCACCAGCACGGCCACTTCGGCCAGACGAATGGCACGGATCGTTTCTGTCCCAGATAGTTTTTCCAACTTTTCCGTAACATTGGACCGACGCCTGAGCCCGGCTGTGTCCACAAGCCGGACGTTGCGGTCTTTATATTTCCAATCTACGGGAACGGCATCGCGGGTGATCCCCGGTTCCGGCCCAGTCACCAGGCGATCTTCCCCGATCAACCCATTGACCAGGGTTGATTTGCCAACATTGGGGCGACCAACAATCGCCATCCGGAGAACCCCATCGGAGGTTTCAGGTAAATCGTCTTCTTTGGTTTCCGGTGGACCAAAATCGATTTTTGCAAAGGCATCGACAAGGGCATCATAGAGAACCCCCATGCCATCGCCATGTTCCGCAGACACCATAATCGGTGTCCCCTGGCCCAGCGAAAAGCCTTCCAGCGCCCCTTGCTTGCCGGTTATGGCTTCGCATTTGTTGGCGATCAGAATAACCGGCTTGCCGCTTTCCCTTAGCCAGCGAGAAAAGTGTTCGTCCATCGGAGTCAGCCCTTTGCGGGCATCAAACACCATCAATGCCAGATCGGCTTGCTCTAAACCATGTTCGGCCTGTGCGCGCATTGCGGCCTCAACCGTGCCCTGACGCGCTTCTTCAAGGCCAGGTGTATCCAGCAGGCGGAAATCAAGATCCCCAAGATGGCCATCCCCTTCTTTCCAGTCCCGGGTGACCCCGGGGCTTGGCTCGACGATGGCGATATGCTTCCCCACCAGCCGATTGAACAGGGTTGATTTGCCCACATTGGGGCGGCCAATAATTGCTACGGTTACGGTCATAATTCAGCGCCTATATACGACACCTGATTAGGCGCCCATAGGGTTTATCTCCAGGCGTAAAGGTCTGCGTCTTCGGTCAAGACATACAAGGTATTGCGGGCCACCAGAGGCGAAATGCCCACCCCGTCGGATAAGCGAATTTGTCCCAACAGATCACCGCTATAGGGGGAAATTGCCAACACTTCTCGATTGGTCCCGGCAAGGACAAGACGGTCCCCGGCCAAGATCGGACCCGACCAGGAAATGCGGCCTTTCAGATTTTTTTGGTCTTTATAAACAGGCAAAGAGCGCGACCAACGAATGCGTCCATCTTTGCGGGTCAAACACACCAAAATATTGCCCGTGGTCAGAAGGTAAATGAATTCGCCCCCAACCCATGGACTGTTAATGGCCGCGATCTTGCGTTGCCAAATTCGCACGCCTGTGTTGAGGACCAGAGAAAGCATTTGGCCTGCATTGTTCACCACAAAAACACGACCACGATCAATAATCGGGGCGCCCCGAATATCGGCAATGGTTGCAATGGCACTGGTCCGGCGCGTCTTTGTCAGAAAATCTGACCATAATTCACGCCCGGTGCTGCTGCGTAATCCAAAAATTTCGCCCGAAGAATACGCGACCACAAGAACCCCCGCATGGTAAGCAGGTGACGCACCCCCCAAAAGGGCCGCCTGCTCTGCTGTTCCCCGGTGTGTCCACATGACCTTTCCAGAACCCGCATCAAGCGCATGGGTTCGATTGTCGATAGAAACCGCATAGACCCGCCCGTCAGAAACAGTGGGGGCGGATCGGAAGGGTGCGGAAAGCTTGCGCCGCCACAGCAGATCACCCCGTTCTGCATCCAGTGCCAGAACCTGGGCAAATCCGGTGGTGGCAAATAATTTTCCGTCAACAACCGCAAGGCCTGCACCTAAGGTGCCATCACGCTCTTCTTTGGGGCGCAGATCACGACGCCATATACGCTTGCCCGTATCACCATTAAAGGCGGTTACCCGGGCGTGGGCATCCATCACATAGATCCGGCCCTTTGCATCCACAACCGGTTGGGACAAAAGGCGGTGTTCCTTAGCCGACCCCCGACCAGCACCAACCCGGAACAACTGCCTAGGCGCCGCTGCCAGTGCCAGATGATAAGACGTGTGGGTAGGGCCTCCACCAACCTGGGTCCAGTCGGGGTTAGCCGTTGGGGGTGCGGTAATGACGGGCATTTTAGAAATTTCAGGATCAGCTAGATACGCCGCCCCCTGAGCCATGACAGAAATGCGCTCACCCGGCAGGGGTTTTACCTTTTTCTTGGCCAAAATCCCACAGCCGCCAAGCATCAAGGACACGGCAAGAATGACAAACAGCTTTCCAGAGACGCTCAAGCGTTCAGGACGTCCCGGATTGTTCCGATCTGTGGGCATGCCCCAAACGGTGACCATCAAAGTCCCTAACCGCCAATGATTGCCAAAGATTCTGCGGCCCGCGCACGAAGCCGTGGCGGAGTCGCTGGATCATCGGCCAGGCGTTTATAAATTTCTTTGGCGCCCTTTTGGTCCCCACGTTTTCCAAGCAACATAGCCGTAATTTCAAGGGCCGAAAACCGCCATGGGCTGGTTTTCAGCGTCAGGGGTTTAATCCGGGCGATCAGGGCTTGGGGGGCAGCATTGTCAGCCATATTCAGGGCATAAAGCACCAGCGCCAAATCGCGCAACATTTCATCTATGGCACTGTTTTTGGAAATGCCGTCGTAAACCTTGGCTGCTGCCGATGTGTTTCCCATGGATGCCAGCAAAGCGGCTTCACGGAAATGGGCCAGATCGCCAAAACCGCTCGCGCCATTTTTGCTAATGTCCCGGAATGCAGCGAGGGATTCCTTCGTCTTGCCCAAGGCCAACAATTCACCGGCAGCCATGTATTCAAGGCCGGTTTTTGTTCTCTCATTGGTTTGATACTGACGCCAACCAATAAAGGACGAGACCGAAATCAACCCCAGAAGAACCACAGCAAGCGCATATCTGCCATATTTGCTCCACAACGCAAGCTGGCGCTCACGTTTTAGCTCTTCATCTACTTCATCAATAAAATTATCCATTGGCAAATCCACTAATTTCAACACGTTCAGGCATCAGCGCCGCTACCATAACCATACCTTGAAGGCCGGGCAAGGCCGGGCAAACAGGCTCTTTTCCCCTGATTTCGCCGATCTATCTGATCGCGAACCTAAATCCCGTAATTTTAAGAGAAGGGAACCTAGACACCGGGGTCAGAATCGACAACAATAATCGGTGCCTATTGGTTTTTAGGCCTTAACCATTTTCAGTAAGGAGCAGCCACCCCCCCGATGCCAAAGGTTCTCCGCCTCTCTGATTACCGGCGCAAGAAGGGCATTTTCTGCTTTTCCCGCCAAGAAATGGTCTTGTTGTTATCTGTCTATAGCCAGCGAGTCATCTCCGGAGAATGGAAGGCCTATGCCATCGATTATGAAGGGGGGATGGCCCAGTTCTCAATCTACGTCCATGCCAATGCCCAACCGCTCTATGCGGTGGTCAAATTCGCCGCCCCCACAAACCGGGTTCGCAAATTTGTGGTTTTCAAAGGCAGTAAGAAAATCGCCCAAGCCGACACCCTGTCCGCAGCCCTAACTGTGTTCAATCGGAACCTGAAACTGGTCTCTTCCTGACGCGCTTAACCGGCTCGCTTAACCAGTTCTGTGAATCAAGTGATACCCAAAATCGGTTTCCACGATTCCCGATGTTGCCCCGACGTCCATTCCGAAAACGGCTTCGTCAAAAGCGGGAACCATCTGGCCGCGACTGAATTCCCCAAGATCACCGCCTCTGGCGCCTGATGGGCAATCCGAATTTTCCTTCGCCAATTCCCCAAAATCACCACCAGCGGATAACGCCTGTTCCAATTCCTGGATTTTAGACAACGCTTCTTCCTTGCTGCGATCTGCACTGGACCGCATGGACCCTTCATACATCAAAAGGATATGGGATGCTTTTACCTGATCTGACATTGTCCTGCCTCATCTTGTTTGTGTCGTGTTGAATTCATTTTACTGTATTCTTTATTCCCACTCAATAGTGCCCGGTGGTTTGGAAGTTACATCATAGACCACTCGGTTGACGCCCCGCACCTCATTGACGATGCGGTTGGAGACACGCCCCAGAAAATCGTGATCAAACGGATAATAATCCGCCGTCATACCATCGGTGGAGGTCACCGCGCGAAGGGCCAGCACATATTCATACGTGCGTTCATCGCCCATGACGCCCACGGTGCGCACCGGCAACAACACGGCAAATGCCTGCCAGATTACATCGTATAAGCCCGCCTTGCGGATTTCTTCCAAATAGATCACATCGGCATTACGCAGAATTTCCAGCCGTTCCCGGGTAATTTCACCGGGAACCCGAATGGCCAGCCCCGGGCCCGGAAAGGGGTGTCGCGAAACCATGTGGTCGGGCAAACCCAGTTCACGGCCGAGTTCGCGGACTTCGTCTTTGAACAATTCGCGCAAGGGTTCGACCAGATCCATATTCATGCGCTCAGGCAGCCCACCAACATTGTGATGGGATTTAATGGTCGCGCTGGGCCCGCCGGCAACAGATACCGATTCAATCACATCGGGATACAAGGTTCCTTGTGCCAGAAAATCGGCCCCGCCAATCTTTTTGGCTTCGGCCTCGAACACATCGATAAAGGTGGCGCCGATAATTTTGCGCTTTTGTTCGGGGTCGGTAACGCCCGTGAGTTTATCCAGAAACAAATCCGTCGCATCATTGTGGACCAGTGGAATGTTGTAGGAATCGCGGAAGGCCTTAACCACGTCTTCTGCTTCGCCTGCGCGCAACAACCCGTTATCAACAAATACACAGGCGATCTGGTCGCCAATGGCTTCATGAAGCAAAACGGCGGCAACGGACGAATCAACACCGCCGGAAACGCCGCAAATAACCCGTTTGTCCCCCACTTGTTTGCGGATGGCCTCAATGGCTCTTTCCCGGAAAGCCCCCATGGTCCAATCCCCCGAAAGCCCGGCCACCTTGGACAGGAAATTACCGATCAAAGCCGCCCCATCTGGGGTATGCACGACTTCTGGATGGAACTGGAGGCCATAGAATTTGCGGTCAACATCGGCGATGGCCGCATACGGTGCCCCTTCGGAACTCGCAATGGCTTCGAACCCTTCGGGCAGGGCCATGACACGGTCGCCATGGCTCATCCAAACCTCTTCGCGCGCGCCCACAGTCCAGACCCCGTCTAGCAGGGGCGCGTCTTTCAGAATATCGATATAGGCCCGGCCAAATTCGCGGTCATCAGCATTTTCGACCCTGCCGCCCAATTGGTTGACCATGGTTTGCTGGCCATAACAGATGCCAAGCACCGGAACCCCATGGGTAAATGCCTCATCAGGGGCGCTTGGCGATGATCCGGCAATGACCGATGCTGGCCCGCCTGAAAGGATAATGGCAGCGGGATCAAGGGCCTTGATGGCGGCGGCCCCTTTATCAAAGGGCACAATTTCGCAATACACCCCTGCTTCGCGGACACGTCGCGCGATAAGCTGGGTTACCTGTGAACCAAAATCAAGAATCAGAACTGACTGATGCGTTGTCATAGGGCCGCCCTAGTCCTTGCCCCTGTAATTCGGTGTCTCTCGGGTGATGTCGATATCATGGACATGGCTTTCGCGAAGTCCTGCACCCGTAATCCGAATGAACGAACAATTTTTTTGCATTTCTGACAGCGTGCCATTGCCGGTATAGCCCATGGCGGCCGACAAGCCCCCGATCAATTGATGAATAACCGTACCTGCGGGGCCTTTATAGGGCACGCGGCCTTCCACGCCTTCTGGAACCAGTTTCAGGCTGTCAGAGACTTCTTCCTGAAAATAACGATCTGCTGATCCCCGGGCCATGGCCCCAACAGAGCCCATGCCGCGATAGGATTTATAGGAACGCCCCTGAAACAGGTAAACTTCCCCCGGGCTTTCATCGGTGCCCGCCAACAAGGACCCCACCATGGCGCAATCGGCCCCGGCAGCAATGGCCTTGGCCAGATCCCCTGAATATTTAATGCCCCCATCGGCGATGACCGGAATGTTGTTTTTGCGACATACCTCAACCACATCCAGAACCGCCGTCAGCTGCGGAACACCAACGCCTGCAACGATGCGGGTGGTGCAGATAGACCCCGGCCCAATGCCAACCTTAACCGCATCGGCACCGGCATCGATTAAGGCCTGCGCCGCATCGGCCGTTGCAATATTCCCCGCCATCACCTGAACCTGATTGGAAAGGCCTTTGACCTGTTTGACCGTGTCCAGGACACCCCTGGAATGTCCATGGGCGGTATCGACCACCACCACGTCCACTTCTGCATCCAACAAGGCCTCGGCACGGGCGATGCCCGGCTTGCCAACCCCGGTGGCGGCTGCCACACGCAGGCGACCTTGTTCATCCTTACACGCGTTCGGATGCAATTGGGCCTTTTCCATATCCTTGACCGTTACCAGGCCAATGCAACGGTAATCGTTATCAACCACCAAAAGCTTTTCGATCCGGTGTTGGTGCAGCAACCGCTGGGCCGCTTCCATCTTCACCCCTTCGGGCACAGTCACCAGATTGTCGCGGGTCATCAGGCTGGCGACGCTGGCCTTGGGATCGGTGGCAAATCGCACATCCCGGTTGGTCAGGATGCCAACCAGCTTTCCGGGCTGGCCTGCGCCATCATTCTTTTCCACAACGGGAATGCCGGAAATATGATGATCGGCCATCAGGCTCAACGCATCGGCCAGGGTCGCGGTCGGCGCAATGGTGACCGGATTAACCACCATGCCACTTTCGAATTTCTTGACGGTCCTGACCTCATTGGCCTGGGCCATAATTTCAAGATTTTTGTGGATCACGCCAATGCCACCGGCTTGGGACAAGGCAATGGCCATGGCACTTTCCGTCACGGTATCCATAGCGGATGAAATAAGGGGAATGCCGAGTGTGATGGAGGCTGTCAGCCTGGTTCCGGTATCAACCTGATTGGGAAGTACGCTTGACGCAGCTGGAACCAGCAATACGTCATCAAATGTTAGGCCTTCTCGGATATCCATGCCACCCTCGGAAGTTCGGTTGGCGCGTTATGTTACATATAAGCGCCTTTTTGCCAAGCGGATTGCGTGCGTTTAACCGTATTTTCCGAAAACAGGTACAAATCTGGGGCTTTACGCCCCTTTGAACCCCAAGGCGATTACATAGATTTCGGCCGATTCTTTTCTGCTGGCAGGCGGTTTGACGTGGCGAATTTCGGTAAAATCACGTTTGAGCATATCCAGCAGCCCTTTTTCTGCGCCCCCGCGCAAAACCTTGCCGACAAATATCCCACCCGGCGACAGAACCTCGCGGGCAAAATCATAGGCAGCATCCAGCAATCCCATGATGCGCAAATGATCCGTCTGGGCATGGCCCATGCTGGGGGCTGCCATATCCGACAACACAACATCGGCCTTTCCCTTCAGGGCCGCGTGGATCAATTCCGGGGCGGATGGGTCCAGAAAATCAATGGTCAGTATCACCGCACCGGTAATTGGCTCTGTTTCCTGAATGTCCACGGCAACGACATTACCGGCCCCGCATTTTTCAACGGCCAGTTGGGACCAACCGCCCGGGGCGGCACCCAAATCAAGGATTCGTTTGCCCGGTTTCAGAAAGCGATATTTATCATTCAGCTCCATCAGCTTGAATGCGGCGCGGGATCGGTATCCCTGAGCGCGTGCCTTGGCGACATACGGATCACGCAATTGGCGTTCCAGCCAGTTCACAGAAGACGTGCCCCGGCCGCGTGCGGTGCGCAATTTTTTGGCGGTAGCCTTTTTGCCCGCAGATTTAGGAACCAGTTTTTGACCGGGCGTTGCCCTTTTTTTAGCAGCCTTTGCTTTGGCATTCGGGCCGGTTGGTTTTACCCCGCCCTTTTTTTTGATGTTGGCCATTGCTCAGGCCCCGCGTGTAAGACCGGCGGGGCGATCCCCATCAAGCCCCATCAGGCCACACAGAATGCCTTCGCGCAGGCCCCGATCCGCCACCCGCAACCGGCCCACGGGCCAGGATAAACAGATGGCTTCTAAAATGGCACAGCCGGCAACGACCAGATCAGCGCGGGTTTCACCAATGCAGGGTTCCTTCGCCCGGCCTTTGGGGTCAAGGGCCATCAGGTGATCCCTGACCGCATTAATTTCATCAAATTCAAGATAGCCGCCATCGACCCGCATCCGATCATACGCTGGCAGGCCCATATGAATGCCAGCCAAGGTGGTCACGGTGCCGGAACTGCCCAGCATCTGCACCGCGCCGCGCGCGATCGCCTCAGAGATTGCATTGCGGGCGCCAAAACCCGCGATCGCTGCCTGAATAACGCCGGTAATGGTATCAAATTCAATTTTCGAAATGTTGTCGCCACCATGAATTTCCGAAAGGTTCACAACCCCGATGGGCAAAGACAGGCTGTCGATCAACCGCGCACCGGCACCGCCTTGGGGGGTTTCAACCCACAGGATTTCCGTTGAACCACCGCCGATATCAAACACCAGCCCGTATTCGAAACCCGGGCGCAATAACGGCGCACAACCGGCCAGCGCCAGACTTGCTTCTTCTTGCGTCGTGATGATCTCAAGGGTCAGCCCGGTTTCAGACCGGATGCGTTTCAGAAAATCGTCACAATTAGCCGCCCTGCGGCAGGCCTCGGTTGCCACATTGCGGGCCTTCAGAACCTTTCTCCGCGACATTTTTGACGCGCAGATGCGCAGCGCCCCAAGGGTGCGCTCCATGGCCTCATCGCTCAACCGACCATGGCGCTCCAATCCTTCGCCCAGACGCACGATTCTGGAAAAGGCATCGACCACCTTGAAGGCCCCCTGATAGGGTTCAGCAACCAACAAGCGACAATTGTTGGTGCCAAGATCAATGGCCCCAAACGTCTCCCTGTTTTGATGCTCACCCTTGGCGGAACCCTTGGTCGTGCCTTTGGCAGAATCCTTTATCGTGCCTTTGGCAGAATCCTTTATCGTGCCTTTGGCACCGGTGTTATGTGTAAGCTGATCGGTTTTCATGGGCCAAAGGTACTGAAACTTTGCGCCTACGGGAAACAGTAACTCGCAATTAATGGAAAAATGATGCCCAAGGATCGAAACAGGGCGCTTTATCACGGTTTATTCAGGCCCAACTCTGAACGGATGCAGATATTTCACCAATATCTTCCTCGCATCTTGTTCAATTCGGGCCTCATGTGGTAAAAGCCCCACTTCTAACGGCTTTTGTCCCCCTGCCTATCGGGGTGCCACAAAAACCCGATTGGGGAATAGTTTAACGGTAGAACGAGTGGCTCTGACCCGCTTAGTCCTGGTTCGAATCCAGGTTCCCCAGCCAATCTTATTTTTTATATCATCAGGTCATGAGCCAACAGCGGACATAAGAAGGCGCTGGTGTCTGGATGCTGATAGGGACTTAGGGACATTCAGCTACGACTACGCCTGATCGAGAACCTGACGAATCTTCTGGGCAAGGTCTGCCTTGCGGTAGGGCTTCTGAAGCAGTTCGGCTTCTTCATCGAAAGCGCTCATATCGACGTTTCCAAGATCGGTGTATCCCGATGTGTAAAGAACCACGATGCCGGGATAGCGTTTCCGGACCTCAGCCGCGATCTCTGGCCCACTCATCCCGCCCGGCAGGACCACATCGGTGAACAACAGGTTAACCCGGGGTGCTGTCTCCAAAACCTTGAGCGCAGATTTACCATCCGTCGCGGCAAGGATCTCATAGCCAAGCCCGCTTAACAGCGCGACCGACAGGGTGCGAACATCGGGATCATCTTCGACCACCAAAATGGTCTCGCCACGGGCTTGGGGCGCATCTTCCTGTTCCACCTGATTTGGGGAAAGTTCAGACCCATCGGACCGCGGCAGATACAGCTTGATCGTCGTGCCTTTCCCTACCTCGCTGTAAATCGTCACCTGGCCATCCGATTGTTTGATGAACCCGTACACCATGGAAAGCCCGAGACCCGTGCCCTGTCCCACCTCTTTGGTGGTGAAGAAGGGATCAAAGACATGGTCGATTACGTCTTTTGGCATGCCGGTCCCGGTATCGCTGACAGCAACCATCACATATGCGCCCTGTGCCACATCAACTTGTGCCGCCGCGTAATCATCGTCGATGCTGACGTTTGTGGCCTGTATGGTGAGCGTCCCGCCCGACGGCATGGCATCCCGGGCATTGATAGCAAGATTTAGGATCGCACTTTCCAACTGATGGGGGTCCACCTTACACAGCCAGAGGTTATCTTCACCCGTGACCTTGATCTCAATGGTCTCTCCCAGGGCGCTGCGCAACAAGTCAGTCATGCCACCTGCCAAAACACCTGCGTCAACCACCTTCGGGAACAGCGTCTGTTTACGGGAAAATGCCAGGAGTTGATTCGTCAAAGCCGCGCCGCGATCACTGGCATTGAGAATGGTGGCAAGGAAGGGCCGCACATCTCCACCGCGCTCGGCCTCTTCCAGCGCCAGTTCAAGATTACCGATACTGACGGCCAAAAGGTTGTTGAAGTCATGGGCCACGCCGCCAGTCAACTGTCCAACCGCCTCCATCTTTTGGGCTTGGATAAGTTGCTTCTCTGCCTCACGCCGCTCGGTGATATCCGTCACCGTCGAGATGTAGCCGCCATCCGGCGTTCGCGTGCGTTCGTAAAAATATGACCGGCCATCGGGGAGGGTGCGCTCGATTGTTTCCACTTGGACAGCATTAGAGAGTTTTTTCGCTACAATGGCCTCAACTTCGCCTTCACCGTAGAACCCTTGCCCGGCCCTATAGCGAATTAGTTCCTCCCGCGTCATACCAAGACGCATGAAATCGTCTGGAAGTCCTGCAATCGCTGCATACTGCGGATTGAAGGAAACTAATTTCAAATCACTGTCAAAAACTGCAATGCCCTGGACCATATGCTCAAAGGTAGCTTCAAGGAGACGGGATTGTTTCGCCGCTTCCTGCTCCGTCAGTTTGCTGCTGGTGATGTCAGTCAGCGCCAATATGTAGCCGCCGCCCGGTGTCGGCGTGCGTTCGTAGGAATAGGACCGGCCATTGGACAGGGTGTGCTGCCGGCCTGCTTGTTCCGGGCCGCGATTGAGTATTCTGTCAATATTTGCATCAATGTCAGGAGCATCCCAACCCCTTAGAGTTGCCTGTGAACGAAGGATTTCATCACGGCCCATGCCCACCTGTATAACGCCTGATGGCAAACCGAGGATTTCCCCATATTGGGGATTGAAGGCAACCAACGTGTGATCGACTGTGAAAACCGCAATGCCTTGGGTCATGTTCTCAAAGGTGACTTCGAGGAGATGGGATTGTTTCCCCGCTTCCTGCTCCACCCGCTTCCGTTCAGTAATGTCGGTATAGGTGACAACACAACCGCCCCCCGGCATCGGCTGACGGTTGTGGATGTAAACCATTCCGTTGGGGAGCGTGCGTTCATCGCTCCGCTCACTCGAATTTTTAGCCCGTTCAAACCGGTCTTTGATGATTTTTTCGACATCCCCCTCGCCGTAGTCTCCCCGCTCGGTGCGATAGCGAATAATCCCTTCTGTGCTTAGTCCAATATGTAAGAGTTCCGGAGGGAGATTGAACAGTTTGGCGTATTGCTCGTTGTACCGCGTAAGCCGCATGTCGCCGTCAAACACCACGACCCCTTGGGACAGGGTTTCGACGATGGTCTCGAGTTCTTCAGTCCTCCCATGTACCAGCTGCTCAGCCTGATGAAGGGTGGTGATATCGGTGAAGGTGGCTATACTTCCACCGTCTGGCATTTCTCGTCGGTAACGTATGAAGGTGGTGCCGTCGGGGAGTGTCCGCTTTTTCGATAGTTCGGATGCGTTTCTGCGCCGCTTTTTAACGAGATGTTTGACCTGTTCTTCGATATTCCCTTCGCCGAAATGGCCCTGCTCTACGCGATAGCGCATAATCTCTTCAAAAGGCATACCAAGGCGCAGAAAACCAGGAGGGAAACTGAATAGGTTAACAAATGTCTGGTTAAAACGAACCAGCCTCTGATCGGCGCTATAGACCACGTAGCCTTGAGCCATGCTCTCGAGTATGGCCTCGTGAAGCTTTAAATCTCGCGCAAGTTCTGCAGATTGTTCTGTTATCTTATCATTATCAGAGGGCGTCATTTAGCTCACATATATAATTACCACACTGTCAGTGAAATTATTACGGCGCGACCTCAGGGCGCATCATTATGCTAATGACACCCTATCGCGTAATATATTAATTTTTATATATTTAAAAATAACTTTGGCTGCCTCTCGTTCTTTAAGAAGGGCCGATCAGACTGAAAAGTCTTGCTTTAGCATCAATTTTTGTCCGCTTTAGGCCAAAAAGAACCATTGCGTTAACCGGGGTTCATCAGTGAACGCTTTTCGGCGGTGACATTTCCTGCAGTTCTTCAACGGCCTTGAAAACAGAAAGTGCCGCATTGCTCGATTAAATTGCCATCATCACCCCCCCATACAATCGCGATGTTGCCTCTTGGCGGGTTCGCTGTAAAATCGGTGGAAACGTCTAAGAACAGGGGAATCAAAAATGGCGCGTTATTCTATTGGCCAGCCGATGACACAGGTTGAAGCACCGAGGTTGTTGGCGGGCAAGGGGAGGTATGCCAATGACATCACCCTGCCCGGCCAGGCCCATGCGGTATTTTTGCGATCCCCCCATCCCCATGCGGAGATTAAAGCCATTGATACGACCGGTGCCCGCGCCATGGCCGGTGTCATCGAGATTTTAACCGGCGAAGATTATGAAAACGATGGTCTGGGCATGGTCGATGGCGCGTCGCCCTTCAAGCGCCGCGATGGGTCCCCCATGTTTAGGCCCCCCCGGCCCGCCATGTCCAAAGACCGCGTGCGCCATGTCGGCCAAACCGTCGCCATCATCATTGCCGAAAGCATCAACGCGGCCAAAGACGCCGCAGAAGCCATTGAGGTCGATTACGCCCCCTTGCCCGCCCAATTTGATACCGGCACGGCCATTGGGCTGGACAATCCCACGGTCTGGGACCAAAGCCCCAACAACGAATCCTTCTTTGTCGATGTGGGCGATAGTGATGCGGTGGATGTGGCATTTGAAACGGCCGCACACGTCGTTAGCGACACCTTTACCGTCAGCCGGGTTGCCGCCAATTCAATGGAGCCCCGGGCTGTCGTTGCTGATTATGATGTGGGGCGGGGCCACACCACCATTTATGCCTGCAACCAGCGCCCCTTTGTCTGGCGCACGATGATTGCAAAACACGTGTTTGATATTCCGGAAAGCAAATTGACCCTGATCGCCAATGATGTCGGTGGGTCCTTTGGCATGAAGGGTGGGCTGTATACCGAAGTGCCGGTGGTGGCCTGGGCATCCAAGCGCGTGGGACGCCCGGTGAAATGGAACTGTGAACGCAGTGAAGGCCATATCGCCGATGATCAGGCCCGCGACATGGTGGTCAAAGCCGAGCTGGGCGTGGATGAAGCCGGCAAGTTTGTCGGCGTTCGGTTTAATTCCTTTAACAATGTCGGGGCATTCCTGACCACCAACGGGGCCAATTCAACCCGTGGCGTGGCGCGTGCCCTGTGCGGCACCTATATCATGCCGACCATCTATGGCACCGGTACGGCGGCGCTGACCAACACCGTGCCCGTTGCCAATTACCGGGCACCGGGTGGGGCGCCAGGGACTTATGTTCTGGAACGCATCATCGATATGGCTGCGCGCAAAGCGGGCATTGATCCAGCCGAAATCAGGCGCAAAAACCATATACCGGCAGATGCCATGCCCTATACCTTGCCCACGGGTGCCAGTTACGACAGCGGCGAATTTACGGCATTGATGGACAAATGCCTGAAGCAGGCCGATTACGAAGGCGTTGATGTGCGCAAGGCAGACGCCAAAAAACGTGGCACCCTTTATGGGGTGGGCATTTCATCGACGGTTGATCCATCCGCGGGACCGGGGCCAGAAACGGCCGAGCTGCGGTTTGATCCCAGTGGCACCGTGACCGTGTTGGTTGGGTCCACAGCGGGCGGTCAAAGCCATGCCACCATTTATACCCAAATTGTTTCCCATCATTTGGGCATTGATGCCGATACCATTTCTGTGGTCGAAGGCGACACCAGCAGGCTTTCCTGGGGCACGGGCACCGGGGCGGCACGGACCGCCACCATTGCCGGCAGCGCGGTTTTTAAATCAACTGAAAAAATCATCGCCAAAGGGAAACGCATTGCCGCCCATTTGATGGAAGCCAGCCTTGACGATATCAGCTTTGAAGACGGCACCTTCAAGGTGGATGGCACAAACCGATCCATCGATTTCACCGAAGTGGCCCAGGCCGCGTTTAAACCCGGAAAAATGCCCGATGATCTTGAACTTGGCCTGTTTGAAACCGCAACCTGGTCGCCAGAGGTCAACAACATTCCCAATTCCTGCCATGTCTGCGAGGTGGAAATTGATCCCGAAACCGGCACAGTTGAAATGTCGCGCTATACAGCCGTTCAGGATGTTGGGGTTGAGCTAAACCCCAACGGGGTTCAAAGCCAGGTCTGTGGCGGCATCGCCCAGGGGGCAGGACAGGCATTGATGGAACAGATGGTCTATGACCCAGAAAGCGGCCAGGTTCTGACCGGCTCATTCATGGATTATACCATGCCCCGTGCCATTGATTTTTGCCACTTTGAACTGGGCTCTCATCCGGTGCCCACCACGCAGAACCCGCTGGGGGTCAAAGGTGCGGGGGAATGCGGAACCGTCGGTGCATTGTCTTCGGTGATGAACGCGGTCAACGATGCATTGGCACCTTTGGGCATCGATAATTTTGCCATGCCCGCAACGCCGGACCGTATTTGGCGCGCCATCCACGATTCCCAATCAGCATAAAAACAGCGCATCAGGCGTTTTTTATGCCCATAAAGCCGCCGGGCGGCCAATTTAGCCCTGAATTATTCATTTGTTTTCAAGGGCTTATATCGATTCTTTATGCTTTCTTTACGGGGCATTAGCAATCGCTATGATATGCATAATTATATACTTCTTTAGCTAGGGGCCATAATTACAGAAGAAGCCTGAAAATACCGCCCACGTTTTGTCTACGCTTTTTGGATTTCACCAGCTGCGAATACGGTCTTATGCACACGCGACTAAGATATGCACGGTGCCTTGTTATTGCCCTGATGGGCCTTTCAGCATTTGCGGTCCCCCAAACCAGTTTCGCCCAAACACCAAGCCCAAAAGCCCTTGAGCATAATTCGCGCAACATTATTGCAGCCATCCCCCGTTCATGGCCACCAGACTACAGCGTGGACAATTATGGCAATCCCAGTGGCTTCGCCATAGACATCATGAATGCTGTCGCGGATCAGATCGGGTATTCCGTTGAATACCGGATCGCACCGAATTTCCCCGAAGCCACCAAAATGTTTGATGCCGGCAAGGCCGATGTTATCCCCCTTGGGGGCATCACGGCCGAACGTCTGAAAACGTCCACTTTCACCGCTCCTGTGGAAACATTTCATCTCTCTATTATCACCCGTAAAAGTACCCATAATTTAAACCGCCAGGATAGGTTTCGGGGCCTTCGAATTGGCGTTGTCAGAAATAATATCGGCGAAAAATTCATGAACAAACACAAGGATGCCATCCTTGTCGTTCACGAAGACATTCAAAAAGCCCTGTTCAGCCTTTTATCGGGGCGTGAAGAAGCCATTATTTTTCCACGTTCCGTCATCATGCGTCTTGCCCACCAAATTGGTGTCGATGGCCAGATCAAGGTATCGGGACCACCATTGCTGGAAATCAAACGCGCCATCCGCATTCATAATCGTCGGCCCGAGCTAGCAAAAGTTTTGGTCCCGGTGGTTGAAAATTTTGTCCACTCCCCCCAATACCACCAGATTTACCTGAAATGGTACGGCACCAATCAGGTTTTCTGGACCGCAGAACATATTGGATGGGCCGTGGGGGCGATCATAATTGGGGTTTTGGTTTTGATGGCCGGATGGCGTTACGCATCGGTCTTTATCCTGAATAAGGAACTTCGTAATGCCATTGCATTACGGGAACAGGCAGAAAAGCAAAGTACGGATCAAACCAGAATTCTGAAAACAACCATCGATGCCATGGCCCAGGGGTTTGTTGCCTATGATGCCGATTTAAGGCTGATTTCATTCAATCAACGGTTCGAAAAACAATTCAACTTTCCAAAAGGGTTCCTTCACCTTGGCCTTTACCTTGAAGACGTGATTCGCAAAACCGGCCCGCATAATTTTAGTGGCCAAGGCAATGACAATGACAAAGTCATCCGGCACCTGGCGCGTGCCAAAGAGCCTGTTGAGCGCACCGGAGAACGCGAAACCGATGCGGGGATCACTTATGTCTATCACCGGACCCCCTTACCTAATGGCGGGTTTGTTACCACCTACACAGACATTACCGAACGCAAACAGACGGAACGTGCGCTTCAGGAAAGCGAAGAACGCTTTCGCAAAGCCTTTGATAATGCCCGTGTCGGGATCGCAATCAGAAACCTTCGTGATGACACCCTTACCGTCAACCCGGCGCTTGTAAATATCTTGGGATATTCTGCCGCTGAAATGAAGCGCATGCGGATGAGAGACATTACGTTGCCCGAAGACTGGTCACAACATACTCTCGAACGTGAAACCCTGATGGCTAAAGGGACAATCAGATACCAAAGTACCATGCGTTATATGCGCAAGGATGAATCCATTGCCTGGATCATTAATGATCGATCTATGGTCAATGATGATGAAGGAAACCCGCTTTACGTTATCAACGTGAACCAGGATGTCACAGAGCAAAAACTGGCCGAAGAAGAAGCGGTAGCGAAAAACCTGTTGCTGGAAACCACCATGGGCACCATGGCCCAGGGCCTGGCTGTTTATGATGCCGACCTTCATTTAATTCGGTTTAACGATCATGTCGGCGAAATTCTTGGCCTGCCCAAAGGGTTTCTGTACGAAGGCATGCCAATGGAAGAAATCCTTCGGGAACGCAAAAAAATGGGCCAATACGAAGGCCGCGACATAGAAAAAATCGTTCATGATCATTACGATGTTCTGGGTGGGGATACCTTTCTGGAACGGACCGCGGAACGCAGAACGAACCACAAAGGCACTGTCTTCATTACCCATCACAAACGGATGCCCGGCAATGTTCTGGTCACCACCCTCACAGATATAACCGATCTGGCCAAGGCCGAAGGAATTGCCGCTGAAAAATCAGCACTTCTGAGCACAACCTTCAACAATGTTGATCAGGGAATTTCGGTATACAATTCGCAGTTGGAACTTGTTGCCTACAATCAGCGCTTTGTTGATTTGGGTGAGTTTCCACAAGACATGATAAAACTGGGTAAAAATTATGAAGACTTGATTCGTTTCAGTGCGGCTCGAAACGGGCTTAGCCCTTCTGAAATTGACCAACAGGTTAGAGATCGGCTGGAAAGTATCCAGAAATGTGAAAAATATGAAAATGAAATCACCCACAATTCCACTGGCACAACCATTCTGATTCATCGCACCACCATGCCCGGTGGTGGTTTCACAATCACCTTCACTGATGTCACGGAAAGAAAGGTGGCAGAGGAAAAAATTCGGATTGCCATGGAAGACGCCGAATATGCCAACCGCACCAAAAGTGAATTTCTAGCCAACATGAGCCATGAATTGCGCACGCCGCTCAATGCGGTTATCGGTTTTTCAGACATCATGAAAAATGGCAGTTTTGGGCCTCTTGGAAACGAAAAATATCTGGAATATGCAGAGGACATTCACAATTCAGGTCAACACCTACTTAGCCTCATTAACGACATTTTGGATCTTTCAAAGGTTGAAGCTGGCAAGATGGACATCAGCGAAGAAACATTTGATCCAATGGTGGTTATACAGTCTTGCCTGAAAATGATGCGAGGCCAGGCCCGCAACGGCGGACTCCATCTTGGCCTTGAGAACCCGGATACCGCTATTGCCCTTTATGCCGATCAACGAAAATTCAAACAGATCATCCTTAACCTGCTTTCCAATGCCATAAAATTTACCCAGCGCGGTGGCCACATTACCGTCAAGGTATGGGCACAAACCCACAATGGTTATATTGTTCAGGTCATTGATAACGGGAATGGCATCCCTGCTGAAGATATCCCCCGGGTATTACAGCCATTCACCCAGATCGAAAGCCTTTTGAACCGTCGACATCAGGGCACCGGGCTGGGACTTCCCCTGACCAAGCAGTTGATTGAGCTACAAGGCGGCACATTGGATATCCAAAGCGAAGTTGGCGTCGGCACGATTGTCTCCGTGCGCTTTCCAAAAGACCGCATCGTTCCAGATGCAAATACAGAAAGCATGCGACACCCTCCGGTCGCATAAACGATCGCCCGCACACTATTCAGTGTTGCCACTGCCTACATATAACGCAGCAGCGTTTTCATCTTTTTTTCAAAATCCTGAGGCGAAAAGGGTTTCGCAATATAGGCATTTACGCCAAGGTCCCGGGCTTCGGTAACAGATTTAATATCTGATCGGCCCGTCACCATCATAAAGGGCATGTCTGGTGCAATGACACGCACCTGTTTCAAAAGTTCTAAGCCGGACATGCGGGGCATTTGCCAATCACAAATGATCAGGTCCACCATATCGATCTCAACACCCAAAAAGTCGAGGGCAGAGCGGCCGTCATTGGCGGTAAAAACCTGATTGACCCCCATGCCGGAAAGAATCACTTCAACAAACCTTCTGGCCTGTGAAACATCATCCACAAGCAGAACATTTATATCATCAATACTTTTTGCCATTTTATTAGCCCCCTGAACATTCCATCACCTAGCGGTTTTGGCCTGCCCCATTTCCCCACATCCGTAGCGGCTATTCAATTCCGCTATGGCCTCCGTTATCGCTTCTTCAAGAACTGAAATCAAGGCGAGAGACTCTGTTTCATCTCCCACACCAGCACTGGCTTCAATTTTGCTGGCAATAAAATGTACCCGCATCAAACCAAGGTTGCCACACGTGCCCTTAAGACTGTGGGCAATATCCTTTAATGCAACCATATCCAATGTTCTTGCCGCTGCATTGATGTCAACGATCCCCTGTTCAGCAGAAACAACCTGCGAGCTCACAAGGTCCATAAATTTGTCTTCAGGCAAAAAGGATTGCCATTGCCCGATCACCTCAAAATCCAGAATTTTATTGTCTTCCAGACATTGTGCTTCTGTCTCGTCCGAACCAACATCCATTAAAACATCAAAATCATCCTCTTCCACACCATCGTTGATCCCCTCTGGGGTCTCAACATCACGATAGTGTTGAATGAGTGCGATCAGTTTGTTTCGATCAATTGGTTTGGGAAGATAATCATTCATCCCAGATTCCAGAAACCGTTCCCGGTCTCCCTTTATGACATTGGCCGTCACTGCAATGATTGGCACCTTTTGATTTAGCCCGGGCTCTGACCTGATTTTCAAAGTCGCCTCAATTCCATCCATTTCTGGCATGGAAATATCCATTAAAACCAGGTCGTAGGATGCCAATTCAAGGGCATCAATGGCCTTAACCCCATTGTCTGCAACATCATATTTACAACCCAGCTGTTCCAAAATTGCAGTGATCAAAATTTGATTGGTAATATTGTCTTCCACCACCAAGATATGGTTTTTGGCCATATCCATTTTATTCTGGCTTGTGGCCATTGCCGTATGGCTGCCGCCATCCATTTCATCCCCACGGGGTGCCCCCAAACGCACCGCAAACCAGAAGGTCGACCCTTCACCAAGGCAACTTCTGGCACCGATATCACCGCCCATCACTTGAGCCAGGTTTTTTGAAATAGCAAGGCCAAGTCCGGTGCCACCAAACCGTCGGGTTGTTGAACTGTCTGCCTGGGTAAATTTTTCGAATAAACTTTCGATCTTATCCTCAGCAATGCCAATGCCGGTGTCGATCACTTCGAACATAATTTTTTGATCAACACTGTAGGGCCTATCCAGCCCAATTTTAAGGGTGATGGAACCATTTTCAGTGAACTTGATCGCATTCCCAACAAGGTTCATAAGAATTTGTCGAAGGCGGGTGGGATCACCGGAATAAATGTCACCAATTTCCGGGGCCACCTGCAAATGCAATTGAATGTTCCTGTCCTTGGCTGGAACCTTTTGAAGATTGATGACACTTTTCAGGGTTTCATTCAGCGAAAAATCAATCTCTTCCAGTTCAAACTGGCCCGCCTCCAGTTTCGAGAAGTCCAAAACATCATTCACAATACCCAGCAATGCTTTCGCTGCATCTTGGGCCGAATTGACATAAAGCGTCTGTTTGTCATCAAGGTTGGTATTCAGAAGAACATCATTCATCCCAATCATGCCATTCATGGGCGTGCGAATTTCATGGCTCATGATGGCAAGAAAATCCGACTTGCTCTTATTGGCGGCCTCGGCTTCGTCGCGCGCCTGTTCCAGCGCACCTGCCATACGGGTCAATTCCTGTTTCTGAAGCTCAAGCTTTGATCTGGTGATTTCCAATTCATTGATACGACCACGCAATCTCGATTGCGATGTCTTCAAACGTTTTGTCACCACATTCAGCGCCCCAAGGGGGAATTGCCGCAAGCCAAGAAAAATCCCGATGCCCAGAACAAATGCAAAAAGGAAAATCCAGCCCAATGGGATCAAGGATGGTCTCAAGCTATCTGTGATGGTCAGTGTTGCAACGAGGCTCTTACCATTAAAAATACCCACTTGATGGGAAACAGTTGGCCATTCAGGCTTGCTGCCTGATTGCAAAATAGGAATGCCATCAATTCCGAAAATACTGATCTCACCTTGCTGCCTGTCCATGGCACCAAGGTTTTGAATTTGACTCTGCGTTCCCCATTGGTGCGGCGCAGAAGCGACCAATCGTGACACCCTGCCTGCAACTTCTTTGGCTTCAATATTCAGGATGCTGGTTTTGTGGTGATACGCATTAAGGGCAAAGAAAAATGGAATTGATAACGCAATGATCAATGCCCCAAGCATGGCGATCAGGGTGATGGTCGTCTTCAAGGTTTGAATTTCGGAAACATCAATGGAACCATCGGTACGGTCCGATGATTCTCTTTCCAATTCCCCTGATTGGGGCTCCATATAAGGCCCCAGCGTATCTCCAGCCATCTTTTCCTGCATTCAGGCCCCCAGCCGAACCTATGTCCGAAGGGATATCCCCACTAATCCGGTGAATTTATGGCTTCAGGCTAACCATCCGGAGTTAAAAGAGTATTAGGCTTAAAAAATGGTGTTTGTTGACGAAACGGGTGAATTTCCCGAAATTCACTAAAGACATCGTGATATTTAAAATCTCTTTGTTTTTAAAGGGTTTTTCTGGACAGCCCTGTGGCCTTACACTGATAATCAGAGGACAATAATTAACGTGTTTGTTTCAAATTTCTATTTCATTGGGGAAAACCATGGCCGACCTGAATCTTGATATTGCCATCAGCGATTATGATCATGTTCGCGACTTTACCGATGGCAAGGTCAAAGCACCGGGGATCAGCCTCAACCATTTTGATCTTCCTGTAGAAGATATCTTTGAACGGTTTACCAACACCCGCGAATGGCACGTCTCTGAAATGTCTATGGCGCGCTACGTCTCCCTGATATCCCAGGGCGCAGACAATCTTTCCGGCATTCCTGTCTTTCCGTCACGGTTCTTTCGCCAACATGCTGTTTATGTTGCCTCTGATGGGAACATTGATAAACCCGAAGATCTGGCCGGGAAAAAAGTCGGCATCCCGGAATGGGTCCAAACTGCAGTGGTCTATACACGGGCATGGCTGATGCACGACATCGGCATTCCACTCAACGACATCGAATGGGTGCGCGCTGGAATCAACAGCCTTGCCAACTGGAGCCAGATCAAACCGGTTCTACCCCAGGGCATTCGTTACACAGAAATCAATGACCGTTCCCTCATGGACATGCTGATTGACGGCGAGCTTGATGCCGTCATCTGCGCCCACCCCCCGGACCTGTTTCAAGCAGGCGATCCACGGATACGGCGGTTGGTAGAAAATTTTCGGGCCGTGGAAGAAGGTTATTGGGAAAAGCATCGCATTTTCCCAATCATGCACACTGTTGCCATTCGGGGCGACACCTACAATCAGGACCCCTGGATCGGTCCGGCCCTGTTCGAGGCCCTGAGTGAAGCCAAAAACCGCAGTCTGGCCCGCGCCCTTGATGGCAATATATGCCGCTTCCCCATTCCCTGGTGTTTCGATTATGCAGAAAAATCAAAGGCAATGTTTGGTGATGATTTCTGGCCCTATGGCATTGAGGCCAACCGCACAACCCTTGAAGCCTTTTTACAGTTCTGCAACGAACAAGGGGTGACACACCGCAAAGTGAACGTTGAAGAAATGTACCCGGAAAATGTCAGAAAACTTTAAGGGTTAATCCTTGCCTTCTGAACTTCCATCCGCTTTTTCATCAAACATGAAGTCACCCTCACCAGCTTCGCCCCCGTTATCACCATCGCTCAACGGTGATCCCGGTTGTTCAAGATCGCTGGTCGCCTTGTGACGGGCATGGGACCTGACTGAAAATGGAATCGTCACAAGATACGTGATCAAGACCACCGACAGCGTGATCCACGTTTCTGTCACCAGCAAGGCTGCGACCAGACCGACTAAAAGCAGGAAAGGCAGCACATAACGGTGGGGCACCTGAATGCGTTTGAAAGAATATGTTGGTAGCTGGCTGATCATCAAATAGCCCACCAGTATCGCCACCATTCCGTTGACCACGGGAGACGCTAAAAAATTGGCCCCTGTTTCCAAATGCAGCAACATGGGTAACAAAAGCAATCCACCGCCAGCGGGGGCCGGAACACCTGTGAAATAATTAGAGGCCCAAGATGGCTGGTTCGATCCCTCAAGCTTGGTATTGAACCGCGCGAGCCTGAGCGCCACACACACGGCAAACACCAAGGCAATCACCCAACCAAGGCCTTTCAAACTTTGAAGGCTCCAAAGGAACACGACCATCGCAGGTGCCACACCAAAGCTGACAAAATCAGATAACGAATCCAGTTCCGCCCCGAATTTTGTTGCGCCACCAAGCAGCCTGGCCACCCGACCATCAAGGGTGTCCAGAATTGCCGATACTAAAATGGCCAGCGCCGCCATGTTCCACTGGCCCTGAAATCCATAACGAATGGCCGTCAGCCCGGCGCAAAGCGCCAGCACCGTCAAAATATTGGGAATAAGGCGATTAAAAGGGAGTGCTTTCAATCGTTGCCCTTGGCGTGCTGCGGCCGGACGCAATCGAGGTTTTCGTGTCATGATACCGCATTCCCTTTTTTATGATCCCCCGAAATGGCAATAACCGTTTCCCCTGCCACCATGGACTGGCCTTCGGTCAGCTTTGGCTCCATCCCATCAGGAAGATAGACATCCAACCTGCTTCCAAAACGGATCAGGCCAAACCTTGCACCGGCCTGGACATCATTGCCCACCGTTAAGGTTGAACGAATACGCCTGGCGATCAAACCTGCAATCTGTACAAAGACAATATCATCCCCATTAAGCGTTTTCATGCGCACGGACTGGCGTTCGTTATGAATGCTGGCCTTGTCAAAAGAAGCATTGAAAAAACGCCCAGCACGATAGTGGACAACTTCGACCTTGCCGTCTGCGGGAACCCTGTTCACATGCACGTTAAAAACATTCATGAAAATGCTGACCCGGGTCAATGGCTCAGACCCCATCCCCATCTCTTCTGGTGGGGGTGCCTTGACAATAGGCAAAAGTTTTCCATCTGCCGGTGAAATAATAGCCCCCGGAATATCCGGTGGGAAACGGTCAGGATCACGGAAGAACCAGATGCTCCACAGGGCAATGATACCCCCTGGAAAGCCCAACGGAGGCCAAGCCCACCATGCCAGGGCTGCCACGGCAACAAATCCGGCGATTATCGGTAATCCTTCACGATGAACGGCAATGCGCATTTTAATTCCAGTAATAATAAAAATCCAAACCCGGCCCTTACCCACAAAAGCTAAAAGCAAGGGATACTACCCGATCATCCATACATTGCGAAAGCATCGACTGTACAGATTTCATATGCCATCTCGTCATCTGGCCTAAAATAACGGTTCTGGCCATGGCGTTCTTTTACAAAGTTTACCGTTTATAAAGGATGAATTTGCTAAGCATAGTCATGGATTCAATGCTGACTTCCAAAAGTACAACTGAGAACGGCTACACGACATTGCCTACGCTGACTGAGAGTGGCCAAATGCCGCATATTTTTTCAGGTAACGAGACCCCTGACGTTAAGAACGAAGCAAAATTATGTTTCGTCTACGGAGAACTTCCCGTTAACGGCGCTGTTAGCGCGAATGATGATGGCTTCGAGCTAAAACTCACCATTACATTGGGAAACATTCCCTACTCTGTAGAATCTTCGGAAGAACGCAAAACCCTTTTGGATATTACTTACCGTCTGGGAAGGGCGACCGATGATATGGTCATCATTGATCCCCACCAAATCATCACAGTGCAAAATAGCTGCACCCTGTCTGAAAAACTATCTGCTGTCACATTGGTGAGCGCCATCATTCGTTTGCTTACAGAAATGCGCCCGGCCCTGCTTGTCCTGTCTGATTACATGCCCGGATTATCTGAAATCCTTGGCCTTCAGGATAAAAATGAAGCAGATACAGAAGCAGCGTTTACAGAGACTGACCCGGCTTCAGAAACATCCTGAACTAAATCCTATTTACCCTCTCCCCCTTTTGGGATCGAGAATATCTGACCTGGAAAGATTAAATCCGGGTCGCGGATTTGCGCCTTATTGGCTTTGTAAATAACCGTATATTGAATGCCCTGGCCATAACTGCGCCGGGCAATACGCCACAAGCTGTTTCCCGGCTGCACAACGACAACCTTCATATCAGGCAGATTTTCTGGTTTTTTGGCCCTTTGAAAGGGTATTTCGATGCGGCGGGCAACCTGTCCTGCATCTCCCAATTCATCCAACCGAAGCCGGTACGTGCCGGGGGCCACAACACCCCCAGGCGAAAAGGCCCAACGCCCATCCTTGCCCCCGACAGATTTTCCCAAAGGTTTGTTATCAAGATAAAAGCGCAATTGAGCATCCGCGCTTGCCCCGCCAGCCATTTTAACACGGCCCAAATCATCGTAATCAATCACATCAATGGAAAGCCCGGCCTGATCGGCGTTGCCCCCACTGTCACCCGGAATTTGAAGAATTTTGCTTGGCGCTGGGCCACTGCCATTACCCGAATTGGGCCCGGGACCCGGAATTTTAAGGGCTAAAACACCCGATTGGCCCTCACCCATACGTCCGGCAATATCCCGGCCTTTTTCAGGCACGACCAAAATAACTTCTCCGCCAACGTCCCGGGTCTTTCCATCATCTGTCTGGATACGAAGCCGCAACCGTCGAGTGCCTGATTTAAAATGTTTTTCAGGCACAAGCACCCATTCGCCTTTCTTGTCGGCTTTGACCTTACCGACAAGGGTATCGCCATCCAGAACCCGAACCTCGGCCCCGGGCATGGCACGGCCGGCGATAACAGCATTTCCTTCCGGGCTGACCCGAACAATATCGAAACTGCCTCTGTTATTGCGAGCCTCAATTTCTGGTGCGGAAAGCCCCGAATTGGTTTTAGGGACCTTTGGCTGTGGCACCGAAGGCTTCGACCCCGAGGGATTAGACATAGCGGCATCAATCGCGGGAGGCTGTGCCCCATCCTCATCACTGGAACCCATATAAAAATTCAGCAATAAGGCCGCCACGAGAACAACCGCGCCGGCAATGGCACTGATGAGAGCCCTGTTCACGCTTGCAGTCCTTTCAGTCATGAATTGCTCCGAAACCCGGAACAGGAAAAGTGATGAGCGGCTAGCCTAAACGCTTGCCAGGGGTGGTGCAATGCAGAGGAAAACCCCGCCCCGATGCAAGAGAATGCGCAGGGTCATTCCTTCGAGACATCATTTTCAATGCTTTTCAGGCTTTTAAAGTAGATGGCAATGGCTTTTTGGTCGCGTTCAATTAAGTGTGACGTTCCATGTTCAACCACTTCGCTCATCTTTCCTTCTACAAAATCCCCATCGGGCAGCCCACCTTCTGATAATAAATCCATCATTTCAGAGTGTGACCAGCGGCCAATTCCGGTTTTCAGCGCAGGGGTAATGTTTGGTACGGATTTCCCGCCCGGGCCAATTGCTGCCCCGGCCATTGATCTGGCACGATCCAGCCCCCCCAGCATGGTGCGCGGTGTGTGGCATTCCCCACAATGGAACAAGGCATTGGCCAAATAGGCCCCCCGGTTCCACTCGGCTGATGCGACATCGGATTTTTGGGATGCCGGCACATGAGCCGGGGGCGCATAGGGGGCTGTCACATAAGGCCCCTGTTTGAAATACAACAGTTTCCAGAACCACATTCCGGCGCGCATGTTGAATGGAAACCGAAGCGCATGGGTTTGAGACGGTTTTGATACCGGCTTCAATGAAAAAATATACGCTTTAAGGTCGGCTAAATCCCCGTCATGAATCAACGTATAGGCGGTATAGGGAAAGGCTGGATAATAGTGTTGCCCCGAAGGAGAAACCCCTTCGCGCATGGCCTTTTTAAAATCTGCATCGCTCCAGCTGCCAATGCCAAATTTTTTATCCGGGCTGATATTGGGCGCGTAAAAAACACCAAACGGGGTTTCAATTGCAGAACCGCCGCCAAGCAATGGGCCTTTATTTTTGGTATCCGTGTGGCAATTCCGGCACCCCCCTGCGGCAAACAGATAGGCCCCGCGCGCCAGGGTTTCAGAAGATGGCCCAAAAGCCAATGCATGACCGGGTACGCCCATAACAAGGACGCCCGTAACAAAGACAATTACGAACCAGACAGCACATATATGAAAAACAAAGCGGTAAATCATGGAAGTAGGGCCACGAGAAACCCCGCGGCCCTTTCATCCTTTATTTCTTCTTTGGCTTAGGCCCACGAAATGGCTTGTGACATCCCTTGCACCCGGCCCGAACAGCCTTGACCGCAGCCTTGATGGCGCCCCCATCCCCTGCCTGGGTGACCTGGACCATCTTGGCCGTTGCCTTGGTGAACGCTTTGGCTTTCGACTCAAACTTTGCCCAATCTGACCAAATTTCCGGCTTGGCCCGGTTTTTCATCATGTCGGAACCAGTTCCCTTGGGAAACATGCCAAGAAATTTTTTGCCAGCAGCATGAATGGCCACCGCCTGTGCCGCGCCTTTAGGTCCAACCTTGGCCTTTTTTGCCAATTTGCGGATTTTCTTGAACGTCTTGGACGTGGATTTCATAAGCTTTATGCGCGCCTTGACCGTATCGGCAACCGCTGCGACCTGAACCCCGGCCTGGGACCCATAAACACCCTTTTCAGCACTGTTTGCGACTGGAGCAAATGAAACGCCCACGGCCAAAGCCGTGACCGCGACAAAAGATGTAATTGAAATCAATTTTAACATTGAAGCCTCCGATAAATTTTTATGATTTTTTTTAGTATCTTAACCCTGTATTTTTAATTCCAGTGTCATAACCCCACATAGCAGTCCATCATCCAATTATAGCGGAATCATGGCATAACCGTTTGCGATTATTATCGTATTCATCTGTTTATCACCACCAAATGTTTTCTGATTAACTGCGCATGTTGCTTACTTGGAAAGGGCCTAAAAATGGCAGACATAAAATCTATATGCATCTATTGCGGCTCTTCCATGGGCAATGACCCCCGTTATAACGAAGCAGCAGACCTGCTCGGTCGTTTGATCGGCGAGGCTGGATTGGAACTGGTTTATGGTGGCGGCAAGGTCGGGCTTATGGGCACGGTCGCCGATGCGGTCCTGAAAGCTGGCGGGCGGGTAACCGGCATCATCCCCAGCAACCTTAAAAAGGTTGAACTCGCCCATGATGGGTTAAGCGAGATGATCGTCGTCGAATCCATGCATGAGCGCAAACGCATGATGTTTGATAAATCAGATGCCTTTGTCACCCTTCCCGGTGGCCCCGGAACTCTGGATGAGACCATTGAAATCATCACCTGGCGTCAACTTCGCCTCCATGCCAAACCCATTGTTATCGTTGATGATGGCGGTTACTGGCAGCCCCTTTTGGACCTGATGGAGCACACCATTGAAAATGGGTTCGCCCACGATGTCTTCCGCACCTTCTATACGGTGGTTTCCAGCCCTGAGGAAGTGTTGCCCGCCATTGAAGAACTCCCTGAATCCTTCCTTGAAGAACGCCCCGAACGCCTTTAGGAACAGCCAAAAGCCACGTTTTTTCAGGCATCAATCCCGGAGGGACTTGCACTCCCGGGCAGGTCTGATATCTTGCCGAATTATTTCGGGCACTGGTTGGCTGATCACGCCAACCTGCTTCTTCATTAACAACATCCAATCAGCACCGGGAGGACCCCCCATGGCCAAAATTAAGGTCAAAACGCCTATCGTCGAACTTGATGGCGACGAAATGACCAGAATCATCTGGCAGTTCATCAAAGAAAAATTGATCCTCCCCTATCTTGATGTCGACCTCAAATATTATGATCTGGGTGTCGAAAGCCGCGACGCAACTGGTGATCAAATCACCATTGATTCCGCCAAAGCCATCCAAAAATATGGCGTTGGGGTCAAATGCGCGACCATCACCCCCGATGCTGGGCGGGTGAAAGAATTTAATCTCAAGGAAATGTGGCGTTCCCCTAATGGAACCATCCGCAACATCATCGGCGGCACCGTGTTTCGCGAACCGATTTTGTGTGAAAATGTGCCGCGTCTGGTGCCGGGCTGGACTCAGCCGATTGTCATTGGACGTCATGCCTTTGGTGATCAATACCGCGCCACGGATTTCAAGGTGCCCGGCAAAGGTAAATTGACCATCAAATTTGAGCCCGAAGACGGCGGCGACATCATCGAGCGGGAAATTTTTGAATTCCCAAGCTCTGGCATTTCGCTCAGCATGTATAATCTGGATGATTCAATCCGGGGCTTTGCCCGTTCCTGTATGGCCTATGCCTATGAACGCGGATGGCCGCTGTATTTCTCGCACAAAAGCACCATCTTAAAGGTCTATGACGGGCGTTTCATCGAGATTTTCCAGGAAGTCTTTGATGCCGAATTCAAAGAAAAATTTGAATCAAAGAACATCGTCTATGAAGACCGCCTGATTGACGACATGGTCGCTTGCGCCATGAAGTGGAATGGTGGCTTTGTTTGGGCCTGCAAGAACTATGATGGCGACACCCAGTCCGATCAGGTTGCGCAGGGCTTTGGCTCATTGGGCCTGATGACCAGCGTCTTGATGACGCCCGATGGCAACACCATCGAAGCCGAAGCCGCCCATGGCACGGTCACACGTCATTACCGGGAACATCAAAAGGGCAACCAGACCTCTACCAACCCAATCGCATCCATCTTTGCGTGGACACAAGGTCTTAAATACCGGGGCAATTTCGATGATACCCCCGATGTTGTGGCCTTCGCCGATGCGCTGGAAGCCGTCTGTATTGAAACCGTTGAATCAGGCCACATGACCAAGGATCTGGCGGTCCTGATCGGTCCTGATCAAAAATGGCTCAACACGGAAGAATTCCTCGATAAGCTGGACGAAAACCTGCGAAAGAAAATGGCCTAAAGGCAGATTTTCAACAGGAAGTATTTTTGAATATTGACTTGGAGGGCTCTCATTTTGAGGGCCCTCTTCGTAAGTGGGGTTTATGGGGCTTATTGATCCATCAACGCAGCAATGGCATCAAAGGCCCCATCGGCACCGCTGGCATCGCTGCCGCCCGCCTGGGCCATGTCGGGACGCCCGCCACCACCCTTGCCACCCAGCGCCTCTGAGCCGGCCCGAACCAGATCAACCGCATTAAAGCGGTCCACCAAATCTTCGGTCACCCCAACAACGATAGACGCCTTGCCATCCATGGCGCTGATCACGGCATAAACGCCAGACCCCTGTTTTTTGAACGCATCGACCATGGATTTAAGGTCCTTTGCCGGAACCCCATCCAGAACCCGGGTCACCAATCGCACCCCGGCCACTTCGCGGGCATCATCGGGCTCATCACCGGCATCGCCACCCGCACCACTGGCACCGCCACTCAGGGCGAGTTTTTTGCGAAGGTCTGTCACTTCCCGTTCAAGGGCACGGCGATCATCCAGCAATTGCTTTGCCCGGGCTGGAATATCCTGGAGGGGGCTTTTGAAAACATCTGCCGTTTGCATCAATAAATTCATATTGGCGGCGTCATAGGCATCTGCAGCCGCACCCGCCACGGCTTCGATCCGCCTTATCCCTGCGGCCAGACCCGTTTCACTGATAATGCGAAAACCGCCGATGTCGCCGGTGCGACTGACATGGGTGCCGCCACATAATTCCGTGGAATACTCGCCCATGGCAACAACCCTGACTTCGTCGCCATATTTTTCACCAAACAATGCCATGGCGCCCGCATCGACCGCTTCTTTCGGGGTCATGATGCGGGTGTGGACATCCATATTGGCCCGAATTTGTGCATTTACATCAAACACCACTTGGGCCAGTTCATCGGGTTTCATTGGTTTGGGATGGCTGACATCAAACCGCAAACGATCAGCAGCCACCATGGAACCCTTTTGGGTCACATGATCCCCAAGATGCGCACGCAGCGCTGCATGAAGAATATGGGTGGCGGAATGGTTGGCCCGAAGCCCATTGCGCTTATTCCCATCCACCCGCAATTCGACAACATCCCCTTTGGCAAGTTTGCCCCGGGTCACAGTTCCCATATGGACAATCATGTCGCCCAAACGTTTCTGGGTGCTTTCAACGGTAAATTCAGTGCCGTCTTTTGAAAACAAGATGCCGCAATCGCCTGATTGCCCCCCCGATTCGCCATAAAAGGGCGTCTGGTTGGTAATGATGGCGGCGGTCTCACCTTCAGTGACATCATCTTTAAGGTCGCCATCAACCAAGATGGCCGTGATGGCGCCTTCGGCAAATTCGGTGTCATAGCCCAGGAATTCTGTCGCGCCCAGGGTGTCACGGAGTTCAAACCACACTTCTTCGGTGGCCGCCTCACCACTGCCAGACCAGGCCGCGCGGGCGTCTGCGCGTTGGCGGTTCATGGCTTCATCGAAACCGTCTGTGTCCACACCCCGCCCTTCTGCACGCAAGGCATCCTGGGTCAGGTCGAGTGGAAAGCCGAAGGTGTCGTATAATTTAAAGGCAACATCGCCCGGCAATACGGCCCCGTCAGGCAATTTTTGGGTTTCTTCTGCCAACAGGCCAAGCCCCCGCTCCAAGGTAGTGCGGAACCGGCTTTCTTCCATTTTCAGCGTTTCTGTGATCAACGCTTCGGCGCGTTTGAGTTCCGGGAAGGCCTGACCCATTTCTGTAATCAAGGCTGGTACCAATTGGTGCAACACGGCATCGGTGCAGCCCATGATATGGGCATGGCGCACGGCGCGACGCAGAATGCGACGCAGAACATAACCCCGGCCTTCATTGGACGGCATCACCCCATCAGCGATTAAAAAGGAAACCGAGCGCAGGTGATCGGCGATCACCCGGTGAGACACCCCATGGGGGCCTTCTGTGGCAGTTTTGGTTACATCGGCCGAAGCCTCAATCAGGTGGCGAAACAAATCAATGTCATAATTATCATGCTTGCCCTGCAAAACCGCAGCCAGGCGTTCAAGACCCATGCCTGTATCAATGGATGGGCGAGGCAGATCACGGCGGGTATCTTTATCCACCTGTTCATATTGCATGAACACCAGATTCCAGATTTCAATAAAGCGATCACCGTCTTCGGTAGCAGACCCCGGTGGACCACCTTCGATTTCGGCCCCGTGATCATAGAATATTTCCGAACACGGCCCACAAGGCCCGGTTTCACCCATGGACCAGAAATTATCCGATGTTGGAATGCGGATGATGCGATCTTCGCTTAGACCCGCAATTTTCTTCCACAGGTCAAACGCCTGATCATCATCATGATAGACCGTCACCAGAAGCTTCGCCGGATCAAGGCCAAATTCCTTTACCAGTAAATGCCAGGCCTGCTCGATTGCGCGTTCCTTGAAATAATCGCCGAAGGAAAAATTGCCCAGCATTTCAAAGAACGTATGATGGCGCGCGGTAAAGCCAACGTTTTCAAGATCATTATGTTTGCCCCCGGCGCGCACACATTTTTGCGAACTGGCCGCACGAGGAATGTCCCGGGTCTCGATGCCGGTAAAGACGTTCTTGAACGGCACCATGCCCGCATTGGTAAACAACAAGGTTGGATCGTTATGGGGAACAAGGGGGCCAGAGGCGACAATTTCATGATCTTTTTCCCTGAAATAATTCAGGAATGCCGCCCTTATATCATTGGTGCTGGTCATAAACATCTCGTTCCTGTTTAAGGCCCCGGTAAGGCAACTTCCCTCCCACCGGCTCAAGCCCCTGCTTTTACAGGGTATGGCGGCAAATTTCAAAAGCTATCCGCGCTTAAGGACTGGAAGTTTTTGATCTTTGGAAACGCTAAATATGGTTTTGGACTAAAAAGCCCCCGCCATTTTCATGGCAGGGGCTGAGATTAGGGGTAACAAACAAAGGTGGACCGGGCATTTCAGGCCCCATGTGGTCCATTATTTATCGTCGTCTAAACCATCAAGGTTGTCTTCATCGTCATCTGTGTCTTTGGCTTTTGGCGATTCTTTCAGCATGGCTTCGGAGACCAGACCCGCGTTTTCACGAATAGATTGTTCCAGAGATGCTGCCATTTCCGGGTTTTCCAAAAGAAACTTTTTGGCATTTTCCCTGCCCTGTCCAATGCGGGTTTCTCCACACGAGAACCAGGTGCCGGATTTTTCAACCAGCCCGGCCTTGACCCCAAGATCGATCAATTCACCGCGCTTTGAAATGCCTTCGCCATACATGATATCAAATTCCACGGTCTTAAACGGCGGTGCGACCTTGTTTTTCACCACTTTGACCCGGGTTTGGTTACCAACGATGTCTTCACGATCCTTAATGGCACCGATGCGGCGAATATCAAGACGGACAGAAGAATAAAATTTCAGCGCATTTCCACCTGACGTGGTTTCGGGATTGCCAAACATCACACCGATCTTCATACGGATCTGGTTGATGAAAATCACCATACATTGTGATTTAGCGATGGAACCGGTCAATTTACGAAGGGCCTGGCTCATGAGCCGGGCCTGAAGGCCAACATGGTGATCGCCCATTTCGCCTTCTAGTTCTGCACGTGGCACCAGGGCCGCAACTGAATCAACCACCAACACATCCACAGCACCGGAACGCACCAACGTATCGGCGATTTCAAGGGCCTGTTCCCCGGCATCGGGCTGGGAGATCAGCAATTCCCCGACATCAACCCCCAATTTTTGGGCATAGACCGGGTCAAGAGCATGTTCGGCATCCACAAAGGCGCAAGCGCCCCCATTTTTCTGGGCCTCTGCCACCACATGAAGGGCAAGGGTTGTCTTGCCCGATGATTCAGGGCCGTAAATCTCAACCACCCGCCCCTTGGGCAAGCCGCCAATGCCAAGGGCAATGTCCAAACCAAGAGAGCCCGTAGAGATGGCTTCAATCTCTTCGAGCGGGGTGCCTTGGCCAAGCTTCATAATTGAGCCTTTGCCAAAGTTACGTTCGATCTGGCTGAGTGCCGCCTCTAACGCTTTTTCTTTACCTGAATTTTTTTTGTCCACGAGATGCAACGCCGTCGCCATTAGAAAATCTCCTTCGTTTATTTCATATGGGCGGGGCCAACACAACTCAGCAATTTCTGAGTCCTAATTTTATTTGACCCCAGCGTGTCCCGGCCCCACGCCCCTGTTCCCTAACCTTCCGGGAATACATTTGTTCACATTTTGTTCTCATGCACAAGGGGTTTTATTAAGTTGTTGAATAACAACAGATAATCAATTCATGTTCTGTTTTTATTCACGGCAATGCTTGCCTTTTTCGCCAGTATTTGGGGGGGGGCCTATTACGCCAGCACGTCTTTGACTTTGCTGGCGAGTTGTTCGAGGGAGAAGGGTTTGGAGAGGAAGTGGATGCGGTCCTCGCGTTCGATTTCCTCGCGGAAATCGTCTTCAGCGTAGCCTGAAATAAAGATCACTTTCATCATCGGGTTTTGTTCGCGCACCTGGCGGATCAGGCTAGGGCCATCCAGGGTGGGTATCACCACATCGGAAACAATCAGGTCTACGGGCTCTTTGGTACTGGCCAGAACCTCCAGGGATTGTTCGGCGGGAAGATATTGGTTCCAGCAACACAATTTCTTATGAAAAAATTGTTGAGGCCCGCATTGCTTACGGCGACCGAGGACGAATGTCAGACGTCCAACAGCCACGCTATGGCACCCGAATCTTCGATATCATATATCCGTTCTAATACGTAACGAGCGCAACTGAAAAGGCCGGGGCAAAAACCCCGGCCTTTTTCATGTAATCTTCAAGAATTGGCATCAGAAACTGGGTCTAGTCATCCCTGTGTGTTCTTTCCAGGCGCTCATGGCGTTCCTGGGCCTCTATGGAAAGAGTGGCAATCGGCCGCGCTTCCAGACGCTTCAGGCTTATGGGTTCATCCGTTTCTTCACAATAACCGTAAGTACCCTCTTCAATACGATTCAAGGCATCATCAATTTTGGATATCAGCTTGCGGGCACGATCCCTAGTCCTGAGTTCAAGCGAACGATCAGTCTCCAAAGAAGCACGGTCTGCAATATCCGCCTCTTGAAACCCACCTTCCTGGAGGTGTTGCAACGTTTCCGAAGTTTCACTCAGAATGTCTTCTCGCCAAGAAAGAAGTTTCTTTCTAAAATATTCTTTTTGCTTGGCATTCATGAACGACTCATCTTCAGATGGCCGATAATTACGCGGAAGCTTTACAGGCATTTGGAATCCCACCCACGATAGACGAACAGACGAAATGGCGCGGAGTATATAAAATACAATGGCCCTTCCGCAAGCCCGGTTTTTTAAAAAATTTTTATTTAATTTCAAGTAGTTATTTAGGGGGGTGCTCTCAATCAAGTGTGGCGTACTTGGCCAACTCGATTTCTGCCCGTAATTCCACCTGATCCAGAATTTCTGAAAGCGCCGGATCATCCACCATTTGGCGCTTATTCCTGACCAATTCAGCCAATTTTTCCAACTGCCGACGTGAAAATGCGTCAACCAACAGGCCGTAACGAAGTTCATCTAAACGATCGAGGATATCTTCTGCCCGTTGTTTAGCCTTCGCTGGACGGTCTCTCGCGGTATCGACTTCCTGGATCGCCAAAAGCGAATCGACAGCAGAAACACCTGCAGCGCGACAAACCCCACTGGATACGGAAGCTTCTTTGGCATTCATATGATCGCCAAAACTCTTCGACGAAGATCCCTTCGACTGGGATGAACGGCGAACTGACGTCAATGACGGGGAACCCATCCGGGGAATTTTTATCGTAACTTGCTCACGGTTTGCGCTGGCAAGGAAACCATCCTGCTTCCGATGCGTATGATGATCGCGCCTGGTTAATATGGTGTAAATCACTGGTTTTTATGGCTCGACCCTGCTTTAGCCGGGGAAAAAAATTGCCGCCCATGGCGGTATTGCTTGCCCAAACAACCAAAAATGCCACTTCAGAACATTCAAAATTATATTTTTTTCCTTTTATAACAATATGTTATCTGAAATGCTATCTTGGCACGAAATTCGCTGAACTAAGGGGGACAGAATTCTGTGAATTAACTCATTTGGTGCCAAAATGTCATTATCATCTGCCGGATTATCCCGTTTCAAACCCAATAATAGCCAGCGCCGGTTTGCTGCCCTTTTCTTTCTGGTCCTGACCGCCGCCATTGCAATCATCTGGCCCGGCCAGGGAAAAGCATCCTCGCGGATTAAAGACATCGCCAGTTTCGAAGGCATTCGGGGAAACTAGTTGGTTACGGCATTGTTGTTGGTCTCGGCAGCACCGGTGATGGCCTCACAAACGCCCCGTTCACCAAACAAAGTCTTATCGGCATGCTGGAACGCCTTGGTGTCAATATTAATGGAAGTTCTGTAATTCTGGGGTCCAGCTTATGGTCCATTAAATTATCACATTTAGAGTTGCAGCATTCATAATGCAATTAGCGCATACGAAGAGCGATAAAAAAAGGTTAAGAGCAATGGTTGATACTCCAGAAAACATAAACCCGTCACCCACACCTGGAAATTTCGTTCGCCATCCTGACTGCCCTGAATGGGGACTTGGACAGGTCCAATCGGTCATTGGAGACAGGATCACAGTTAATTTTGAACATGCCGGAAAACAATTAATTTTAGGCAATATTATAACCTTACTGTCTGATACCCCGGCAAAGTAAGTTCCCCATTCCGCTTTAATAATTATTCTGGTGCGCATCCATCGGCCAAAAACTGATTGGCACATTCAAGATCATCAGGCGTGTTAATATTAAAAAAGGGATCAATGGTTGGTGCCTTGAATGAAACAGTTACAGCATCTATAGATTCGGAAAAATCCAGCAATCTATGTCGCCCAGGCGCATCAATAAATGCCCGCAATGGTTGCCTTATGTGCCTTGGCCATAAACCGAATACAGGATGGGCTCGCCCATTCGATGAGGCAATAACAGGTTGCCCATTGTGCTTTGCTGCGGTCATCAACCGATCGACCATATCTTCTGGGAAAAATGGAGAGTCCACGGGAAAGGTTGCAATCCACCCCCATTGACGGAACTGACCTGCATTCCCTTCCATCCAATCCAGAACTGACAACAATCCTGCAAGCGGACCAGCGTATTCCGGAATACCATCGGGAATAACAGGAATTCCCTTTTCTTTAAAACGCTCAGGGTTCTGATCGGAACTAACCAATAGATCACCAACCTGTCTATTTGCCCGATCCAAAACATGGTCTATCAGAGGCCGCCCCCCAAGCAATTCGAAACATTTATCCCGATTCCCGAACCGACTTGACCGCCCCCCCGCAAGGATAAGGCCGATGGTTTCTGTGCCCTGTGATGCAGATTCCAAATCATCCAGAAACATAATTTAAACCCTCGCCATTTGAGCGCTTCATCATAGTAGCCTGCCCGCTATGAACGAAGACAACCGATAATGCGTTATGAAACTCGGCTAAGATCATACTTTGTGAATCAACTTTATCCCATTGAATAAACTTGATGATTCATAAATACGTGTTCACTATCTAAGCGTTAATTTTAATTTAATGGTTTCCTGACTGTAAGTTTTCACGGGAATCAGACATTAAAAGTGCGTGATAAATCAATGTCTCCGATCCATGAGATTGAAGACAAATATGTTTTCGCAGTGGGGGGATATTCCACTTGGGAGCATCAACAATGAAGGACGGAATGGTCTCGCAAGCCTGTTAAGTGCGTGGATCATATAACCGTCTATGGGGTTCAGGGCGTAATGAGTGCTGCAAATAATAAATTCCGCGACCTTCTGCAGGGCACTATTCAAGAATCGGGGGCTGTGTCTCCCGATAAATCCGGTGCACAACAAATGCGCCCATTCCCACAAGGAACAAGTGCCGAGACACCGTTAGCCTCCAAAGGTCCAGAATATGATGCCTTGATGGCAGCGCTTCTTGACCGAGCTGCCCCTCTTTATGTGACCGACACCTCAGGCAAGCTTGTTTCTGCCAGCAATGCTTTTCGTGAACTCGCTCCCCTGCTATTTAAAACAAAGGGCCATGAGAAACTGCGGAGTATTGATGACACGCCTCCCGGCCTGATGGATATCATCGAACGTTTGTACGTTGATGGTGAAGAAATTCGGCGCTCCGATACCGTGAAATCTGATGGAGAAGCCAATACCGAAGACCGCTATTTCATTTCCCGTCACTTCTCGATTAAAAACACTGAAAATACCCTAATCGGATTTGCGGGGATTTATGAAGACGTCACATCACTGTCCCAGGCAAATCAAAAAGCCGGTGAAATGGAAAGCTGGCTTCAAGATGTCATCCGCTCTTCTTCTGACTGGTTGTGGACTGTAGATCATAATTTCAATCTGACCTTCATTACGCACCGGGTATCAGAAATTTTGAACGTCCCGGCCCAGGTTTTTCAGGGACGGCATCTTTTCACCCTCGGTGAATTTGATTCTGAAAACTCTGAGATACCAGATACCAAGAAGGATATGGAAAATTTCCGCCCGTTTAGGAACAGGCCTTTCTTGATGCCAACTGAACAAGGTGACATCCGATACGTTCATTTAAGCGGCGTCCCAATTTTTAATGAAATAAGTGGCAGGTTTGAAGGATTTAGAGGGACAGGAACCGATGTAACCCGAAGATTTAAAGCGGAAAAGTCGGCCCTTGAAACAAGGGTAAAACTTGAAGATGCCTTTGAAGCGCTACGAAACAGAAATGAAGAACTGGCGGGTGCCCTTGAACAATCCCAGGTGGCAGACAAGGCCAAAATGGATTTTCTGGCCATGATGAGCCACGAACTGAGAACCCCACCGAATTGTATTATAAGATTTTCAGACGCCGCCATAAAAAGGATTCATGGACCTCTTGATACAGCTTATAGCGAATATTTTTCGTCAATTCATGAAGCGGGATCACATCTTCTTGGAATCATAAGTGACATTCTTGATACCGCTAATATCGAAAATAGCGAAGTGTCAATAGAGACCACCCCGGTACGCATATGCGATCTGGTAACAGAAGCAACATCAATGGTGCGACCAAAAGCCAGCGGGAAAGATCTCAATGTTGTCATGGGCGATATCCCAAATAATCTTATCGCAGATATGAATAGGCTCCGTGGTCGACAGATTCTGGTGAACCTTCTTGGGAATGCTATCAAATTTACACCTGATCATGGCAGCATTGGCATTGATGTTTCTGAACGCCAAGATGGCCACATTGCCATAACCGTCTGGGACACCGGCATTGGCATCCCAGATGCTGAAAAAAAACGTATTTTCGACCGTTTTTATCAAGTTGATAAAAACATCTTTGCCCGGGGCATTGAAGGAACAGGACTGGGGTTGAATATCTCCCGCCACCTTGCTCGCCTGATGGGAGGGGAGGTTATTGTCGAAAGTGCCGCCAAGGGCGCACGTCTCACCTTTCTATTATCCCTAAAAACCCACTAAAACTGTTGGTAGCCACCAGTTTCAAGATTTTTTGCATCTTACTACCGGACCACAAGGAGTAGAACATCCTTGGTTCCCCCGTGCCTTCGATTTATAATGTCTAATCTGAAGAAATGCACCCAAGGACCCCCCATGATAGATCCATTTGGACGTTCCATAAGTTATTTACGCGTTTCGGTTACAGACCGATGTGATTTTCGCTGCCAGTACTGCATGGCAGAGGACATGACTTTTTTGCCAAAATCAGAAGTTTTAAGTTTGGAAGAGCTAAACCGGCTCTGCACAACCTTTGTTGATCTTGGCGTCCGAAAGCTTCGCATCACCGGGGGGGAACCTCTGGTCCGTAAAAATGTCATCACCTTGTTTGAAAATCTTGGGCGACACCTTCAATCGGGCGCCCTGGATGAGCTAACCCTTACAACCAATGGCTCCCAACTTTCTCGTTTTGCGCGTCCTCTTGCCGAGATCGGGGTACGCCGTATCAATGTTTCTCTAGATACGCTTAATCCAGAGAAATTTCGGGCCCTGACCCGCTGGGGGGATATCAACAAGGTGCTGGCAGGAATTGATGCCGCCCTCGAAGCTGGCCTCAAAGTCAAAATCAATACAGTTGCCCTTAAAGGGATCAATGATGATGAACTGGATCATTTGGTCCAATGGTGTGGAGATCGCAAATGCGACATGACCCTGATCGAGACCATGCCTCTGGGTGAGATATCAGAAGATCGCACCAATAACTACTTGCCACTTTCTGTCGCCAGAACAGAACTTGAGAAAAACTGGACCCTGAATGACACAGAGTTTCGGACAGGCGGGCCATCGCGTTATGTACAGGTCGAAGAAACGGGTCAATTGCTCGGCTTCATAACCCCGCTTACCCATAATTTTTGTGAGGGGTGTAACCGGGTTCGGGTTACCTGCACGGGCACGCTCTATATGTGCCTTGGCCAGGAAGATGCCGCCGACCTTCGCACGCCACTTCGGGCGAGCGATGACAATGGGCTTCTTGTCGAAACCATCCACGATGCCATTGCAAGAAAACCCAAAGGCCATGATTTCGTTATAGATAGACGGAACAGTCGCCCAGCACTTTCCCGCCATATGAGTGTCACTGGCGGTTAAAAGCCATAAAACCTAAAGGAATTTAACAGTGGCAGAATTACTCGGCCTTGGCCTAAGTCACTTCGGTGGGTACATGTTCTCTGATGAGGATATGTCCGCAAGAATCAAGCACCGCCTGGAAGAAGGGTCCCTGCCCGAGTCACTGATGACCCCAGCTGGGTGGCCAGCGCACATGCGCGACGAATGGGGGAACGACGAAGGGGCCAGCTTTGCTGCCAGGCACCGTGAACAATATTTTTCTGGCCTTGATCGTGTTCGCCAGGCACTTGATGCCTTCAAGCCGGATGCAGTCATTATTTTTGGTGATGATCAATATGAATGCTTCAGAGAAGACCTGATCCCTGCCTATTGCCTTTTCATGGGCGAATCCTTCAAGTCAAAACCATATCTTCGTGCCCGTGGTCTAGGTGGGAAAACGCCCAACATTTGGGATGATCCCTTTGATCTTGTGAACACTATACAAGGGGCCCCAGATGTTGCCCGGTTCCTTATCAATGCGCTTTTAGAAGAAGGGTTTGATCCCGCATACAGCTACTCGTTGCCACATCAGGAATACTTGGGTCATGCCTTTACAAACACCTTGATGTTTCTTGACCACCAAAGAAAGGGCTGGGATTATCCGGTCCTTCCCTTTGCTATCAACGCCTACGGATCTGCCTTGATTAAGGCCAAAGGTGGACTGGTGGAAAAAGGTGCCAAGGCCCAAGATAGAATGCCCGACCCTTCTGCCCCCACCCCTAAACGCTGTTTTGAATTAGGTCGAAGCATTGCGCGCATCCTGGAACCAAGCCCATGGCGCGTCGCCCTTGTTGCATCAGCCAGTTTCTCCCACGCTTTTTTGACTGAAAAAAACCACGGTTTCTACCCAGACTTAGATTCTGATCTCTCCCGGTTTGACGAACTGAAGTCTGGAAATTATCTTGCCTGGAGAGATTTGCCCCTTTCCACGCTGGAAGATGCTGGCCAACATGAGCTTGTCAACTGGTGCCCCATGATCGGTGCGATGGAAGAAGTCGGCCAAAAACCAACCTATTGTGAATTCATGGAAAGTTTTCTCATGAATTCAAACAAATGCGTAGCTGTTATTCCCCCCGCCGATTAAGTTGATAATAACAGGCAGGATTTTAAAATTGATCCTCGGCAGCACATATTCAACAATTCTCCACATGACCATTCTTGGCACCCTTTTGTTCGGGTTTCCCAACATGAGCATTCCATGGCCAGAGTCGGAAGCCCCGGATGAGACACAACTTCGTGTTGTTGTTTTATCAAAGCAGCAGATCCAGGAACTGAAGAAGCAACACCCCAAAAACACCATCCCTCGCAAAAGGCTGCCCACACTTAATTCCAAGAAAGACGTGGCCAAGCAGCCTAATTCCAAGCAGCAAAACAGCCCATCAAAGGGTGTGCGCAAGCCTGGAATACTTGTTGGAACGATCTCATCCAAACAAACGTCAAAAATGCCCCCCCAAAAAAGACCTTCCTCAGAATCTGAAGGGGCACCCGCAAAAAAGAATAATGCATTGAAGGCCTTCACTGGCATATCGACAACAAAAAACCTCCCAACTCCGAATGCGCCTACGCCCCAAAATGGGAAAGCCCCTATCAAAGCAAGCCTCCAAAATACGCCTCCCCCCTTGTCCGCCCTCTCATCCTTGTCAAAGCCAGCAGCCTTTCACCCAGCCCCTCCAAATGATGCAATTTCAAAACTTTCTAGAGAACTTGCTGATAAAATTCCGCGATTAAAATCCCTGCGTGAAGCCACCATCGACACAAAACAAACAAAAGAAAAAAATCCAGCACTTGAACAAACAGCCAAACGTTTAAAAAGCCGCTCAGAAGAAGGCTACGCTCATGCTCAATATTCTTTGGCAGAAATGATTCTCACAGGAGATGTTTCAGATGGTGGACAAAAGAAGGCTATCCAGCTTTTAAACCGTGCAGCCATTGGGGGGTATCTGCCGGCGCAGCTTGCCTTAGGTATTCTTTCCGCAGAGGGTAGAATTATGGAACGCAATGTAGCTGAAGCACATACTTGGTGGGCAATTGCAGCAGATCAAGGCATCAAACAAGCTCGAGAAGCTTTGCATAAGCTCGAGAAAAATATGACCTCACGAGATGCCGTGGAGGCCCGAAAACGAAACTTTCAACTACGACAGGTCCTGGTTCTTATTCATGGATCAGATCTTAAGAAAGCATCTAAATCAGAACTGAGTGATCGGCTCCGGGTTGCAGCAACACTTGGCGATGTTGAATCTGTCCATGTGCTCTTGGCCCAAGGTGCAGATGCCGATGGCACAGATGAAGATGGTCGAAGTGCAGTTATTGAAGCCGCATGGCGTGGCTATATAGATATTGTAAATACGTTGATAAATGACGGTGCCAATTTAGCCGCTACTGACAATACCGGAAAGAATTCCCTCATGTGGACTTCCATCAATGGGCATCATAATGTCGCAAAAAAATTAATTGCCTCTGGCATTCCCATAAATGCCAAAGATAAAGAAGGCATAACGGCCATTATGCGCGCAGCATGGAATGGTCATGTTGAGACAGTGCAAACACTTCTCAAGGTAAAGGCAAACCCCCATTTAAAGGACAAAAAGGGGCGTACAGCGCTGGATTTCTCCATCCTGGAAGGCAATATAACCATTGTAAATATCCTCAAAAAAATCCCCCCTCCCCGCTAGAGATTTGCTACTAAACGTTCAAAACAATAATGTCTTGGTAGCGATCCACTTAGGAACGTGTAAAGTTTCAGATATAATGCTTACGTTTCACTGACAAACCCCGGAGAGCCTCAAGGTGCGTTACAAGAAAGTTTCCTTTGTTGCTGCAGAAGCACCACAAGCAATACAGGCGCAGGTGGCGCTTACCAAATTATATGGGAATTGCCCCCCGGATCAGGCTGATGTGATTGTCCCCCTTGGTGGGGATGGTTTTATGCTGGAAACATTACACCGGTTTATTGATCAAAATATTCCCGTTTACGGCATGCATAGAGGTAGCATCGGCTTTCTGCTGAATAGTTATGAAGAAACGAACCTTTTATCGCGTCTTGATTCTGCAGATGCCGTTACACTGCACCCATTGCGGATGCAGGCAAAGACCGTCTTAGGGGAAATCCATGAGGCACTGGCCATCAATGAAGTTTCTCTGCTCCGCCAATCCCGCCAAGCTGCAAAAATTCGTATCAAGCTTGATGGTGTAACGCGCCTGGAAGAACTGATTTGTGATGGTGTACTGCTGTCCACCCCGGCAGGAAGCACCGCATACAATCTTTCCGCCCATGGCCCAATCATCCCCATTGGGACTGATCTTTTAGCCCTTACACCAATCAGTGCATTCAGGCCCCGCCGATGGAGAGGTGCACTTTTAGCGGCATCCACACAAGTGACCTTCGAAACCCTGGAATTTGACAAACGGCCAATCAGCGCTGTTGCTGACTTCACGGAAATTCGCGATGTCACAGAAGTTAGCGTCTCCGAAGACCAGAGCCATTCTCTAACCCTTTTATTCGATACCGAACACAATCTTGAGGAACGGATCATCCGGGAACAATTTTTGCCCTGATCCTGAAAATGCACAAAGCCGCTGGCTATTTATCACCTGGGGCTTTTTCATTTGGTGGAAGAAATTCTATCCTTCGACAATCAAGCGATAATTAATCGTCGGATTCAAAGGACAGGAATAGAAATATTCCCCAGACCTTAGCGAAATCCGGTAATCCTTCGTCACCCCTTTATTCAACCCGCCACCTGATACGCTGGGCAATGTAATTCGTCCCAAACCACGCCCCCTTAACCAAAACCCTAGGGGATAGGGAACATTCTTATTTGTTACTCGAAAAATATATTTTCCCGGTTTTAGACGATAAACCTTGGATTTTTTTAATCGCTGGGCACCGGTCCTCTTATTAATGTCATGACAATCTTCAGACTTGGTCGTGTGAAACATATGATTGATGCCATTTTCAGATTCAACAAACTGACATCCCGTCTGCGTCAACGTTATAATGCTCGGTGTATCAGCCGCCCTTACCGGGCCTTCAATTACAAACACCGCAATAAAAAGGGCTGAAATACGCCATAGGATTTTCATAATAATTCCCCGTAAAAAGCCCTGATCTGCCAAGGCACCACTTGTTCATATGTAATTTATATGGAGTAGCCTCCACATCAAAATCACCTTGCTGCACATTTTCGTGAACAATCCCAACAAACACCCAAATATAACATTGCTATATAAATTGACGCACACGCTCAGAACCTATTAACTCATTGAAATATCATGATTATCAAGGTTCACACCCTATGAATGCATCCTCTGCTCGTTGGAAAACGCCTGTCGTCATCTTGCTCTTTGGCACAATTGTTCTCATTCTTTCAATTGGGACACGCCAAACCTTTGGCCTGTTTATGGAACCTATTTCAAGCGCCCAAGGATGGGGCCGGGAATCCCTCGCATTTGCTTTCGCTACCCAGAATTTGGTATGGGGGCTAAGCCAACCCTTCATCGGTGCCGTTGCTGACAAGTGGGGTTCAGGAAAAATTATTGCGGGTGCGGGTATCCTTTATGCCTTGGGCCTTTACATGATGTCGCAGGCAACCAGCCCGGGTGATGTTCTTTTATCGAATGGCCTCATGATTGGCTTTGCCCTTTCCGGTTGTGGCTATCCCATTATTTTGGCAATCGTTGGGCGTTCGGTTCCTGAAAAACGCCGAAGTCTTTTCCTGGGCATCGCCAGCACCGGTGGCTCATCAGGGCAATTACTGGTGATCCCCATGGCCCAAGTATTCATTTCCAATTATGGGTGGGTAATGGCCCTGATCCTACTTGCCCTCATGACCGCTTTCATGGTTCCCCTTGCTGCCGCCCTGACAGGAAAACCAAAAATGCCAGAAGGCGAGAATACGGAACAAACCTTACGCCAAGCCCTGGTCGAAGCACGTGGGCATTCCGGTTACATTCTTTTAACCAGCGGGTTTTTTGTTTGTGGCTGGCAAATCGGGTTTGTTACAGCCCACATGCCTGCTTACCTTTCTGATCATGCTATCCCCATATCCATCGCGGCGCTATCGCTCGCCGTCATTGGATTTTTTAATATTATTGGAACATTCACCGCCGGGGTACTGGGCGGGTATTTTCGTCAAAAATACCTTCTTGGCATCATGTACTTTTTGCGATCCGCTTTGTTCCTTGTATTTCTTTTCATGCCAATCAACACGACAACCGTTCTTATTTTTTCGGCCGTCCTTGGGCTCTTGTGGCTTGCAACAGTTCCCCTAACCTCTGGCCTGGTCGCCCACATATTTGGTGCACGCTATATGGCGACCCTCTACGGGATTGTATTTCTAAGCCACCAAATTGGCAGCTTCTTTGGCGTCTGGTTGGGTGGCATTCTCTATGATCAAACGGGAAGCTACAATTTAATCTGGTGGGGATCCATCGGGCTTGGCTTAATTGCATCCCTACTGCATGTCTCGCTGAATGATGAAAAAGTAGCACGTCCCCTAGCATCCCCAACCAACGCTTAAGCCTTCACCCAGCAAGTGGCATCACCAAATCCGCATCATCATTTGCGGGACTGTTTACACGACGGCTGACAGGATAGCACTGCATTTCCTCTGCCGGGAAAGGCAGGAGAAGCGCCTCAAGGACTTTGGGTGATTGTGGCTCATCTTCCCCCAACCATGCACCATAGTATTCTGGTGACAAAATCACCGGCATACGGTCATGGATTGGGCGGACCAAAGCATTCGCCTTGGTGGTAATGATAGAAAAAGACAATATTTCATCGCCATGGGGGCCCATCCACTCATCCCACAACCCTGCAAAACCATGGGGTTCCTTTGTTTTAAGGGAAAAGAAATGGGGCTGCTTTCCGTCTTCGGTTTTCTGCCATTCATAAAAACCATCTGCCGGAATCAAACAACGGTGCTGACGAAAAGGCCCCCGATATGCCGGTTTAATCGCAGCAGTCTCTGCACGTGCATTAATCATCGAAAAACGCGTATCTGGCCCCTTTGACCACGATGGCACCAGCCCCCATTGCATGAAGCTGAATTCCCGCCCACCTCGGGCAGATTTTCGAACCACTGGCAAGGGTTGGGTCGGGGCACAATTATAGTGCGCTGGGAAATTTGGTAGCGCCCCCGTTACACCCAAAAACTTCGCTAATGTATCAGGCGGCGAGCTGATGGCATATCGACCACACATTACTCAAGGCGCACGTTCTTGGAAAAATCATAATCAGATGACGATCCACAATTGAAATCCCATTCGATCTCTGATTTGTCTCGTGCGGGGTCAAATAACCACGCAAGGAATTCAAGTTGTGTGGCCCAGGCAGTCTCCGCCTGTTCCTTGCGATACCGTCCCGGCATGGTGTCATTCAGCCAACCATGGGGGGCACCACGAAAGAGGTTGATCGAATATGATTTCAGATTGTCCTCAAGGCAGTTTCTAAAACGTCTGACGTCATCCAAAGAAATAATGTGATCTGCCTCACCAAATGATCCAAACACCGGGCAGTCAAGGTCGGCAATCACCTCTGCCAGTGCGCGGGGTTGGCAATCGTTCACCTCCCATTCGCGCTTCGATGCTGCTCCATACCAAACCAGTGCAGCTGCGATTGGCCGCTTGGTCGCAAGAATCAATGGGTGACGTCCAGTTTGGCAAACACCCATAACAGCACAGCGAGATAAATCGGAGCCTTCATTTGCTTCCAGCGCATCCATAGCCGCAGAAAGGTTTTCCACGGCTTCATCATCTGTCAGGTCGTAACGATCGTCCCCGCGATGTAATGCATCCTGATCGGGGTGGCAGAAGAAAGTATCGGGCGCAATACAGGTATAGCCATCGTGTGCAAACCGCCTGGCTAAATCCTTGGTATGGTCCACAAGGCCATAGCGTTCATGCATCAACACAATGGATGCATTTTTTCCCTCATCCGAAGGTTTTGCCACATAGGCTGGCATCCCTCCGGCACAGGTTACATCTTTAACGATGATGTCTTTATCTGTGGCCATACTTCCCCCTTGTTACTGATCTGCTTGAAACTGCCGATCAATTTAATTCCGACACAATAAAATGGTGCGGGTGGCCGGACTTGAACCGGCAAGGCCGAAGCCGAGGGATTTTAAGTCCCTTGTGTTTACCAATTTCACCACACCCGCACGGGTCTTGCCCGGATAATGTAAATTTTGGCGCGGCAATGCAATGGCTCCCATGCAACAAAGTCTCTTTTTTAAAATTCAGGCACAAAAAAAGGGCCCCCAAACACCCAAATTGGGTGCCTGGGGGCAAAACAAGCCAAAATCATTCCTTAAATCGTCAATCTAACACCAGTTTCCATATGAGGATGCCTATCAAGGCACCCATTTTAAACAGGATAACGACCATGACATTCCGAACCGTTGTCCATCGGGCAGCACAAATCCTTTCGTGTGATTCAATCTGGGTAAGCGCCTTAACGGCCATATCACGGGTCTCACTCATGCCCAGGCCCTCCGAGGATTATTCGGTGCCGCAATAATGATCGTCATGCCGATGTCTACTTCCAGGCTTTCATCAAGCAAGCGAAGATTCGCGTGGAACTGGCTGTCAAAAACGGCTGGGGTCAATTCTGCACCCTCCGCATCAAAGGTGGCCGGGATCGTCACAACCGGCCCGATCAGGTCCAGAGCATATTCGTGGGTGTAGCAAGCTGGTCCACCTTCAAGCATATTAACGAAAGGCAGTCCAGCCAGAAGGGTTGTTTTGTCGGGGGCTTTTAGGAATATATCGATCATGCTGTTAGTACCTGTATTTGGGCGTTAGATAGCCGGGTGTTGTAATAGGTGATCCGTGCAACGTGTCCATCCCATTCACGGTCTATCGTGCCGGGGTCATAGCCAATTGCGAGTTCCGTGTTACCCGTGGGGACTATGTAACTAATGTCTGCTGCTTTAACCGCGCCATCTGTAACAAGAACGGCGTCATCCCCCGCCCCTGTCCACGCTACGCCTATTTGTTGTGAGTTGGCAGCACTCCAATAACCTGCGTCCCCGTCCACCAACACACCAAATGTTGCGCTTTCTCCAATACCAAACCTTGTCGCGTTGGCAGGGGATGTCCCCGGGTCAGTGGCTTGGATCAAAATTCTGTCAGTTGAAGCACTTTCAATTACTAAAATATTGGACCACAGATCGTTGGCCTGCATCTTGGATGCTTCAACAATAAAGGTGCCATCCCCACCATCATTGAACCAGCTTACGTCCGAAACAGTCGGAATATCTGCGGCGCGGGTGCCGCCCAGAATTGTGCTGGTTAGGACAGAGCCTTCGACATTATTTGGTGCCCAGAAATATAATTCTTCGCCAGAAAGAAACGAGTTAAAGCCGCCAAGAATAAGACGGTGGCTCGTCGTATCTAGGGGGTTGTAATCATACTCAAATCGTTGCCATTCTGTTGTGATATTATACAAAACAAGGCCCGCGACAACGCCACCGAAAGGCCCCATTCTAGCCACAATACAGGTGATAGAAAAATTGCCGCCTGTCGCCGACTTGAGCCAGAACGACCACTTGTGATTGTTAGTATTGGCCGGGGTAAAATCTATGACCGCGTTGCCATCGCCTGTTGAAACTAATTTTTCCGCCGTGGTTGTGCCATTTGGTGCGAGGGCATCATTTAGTGTGTAAGTTGCATTTACGACCGACCAATTTGAAAGGTCTGAGATGCCAGTTGGTAAGTTTGCAGCCGCATTCTCAACTAGTAGCCCAAGGCTTTCACCCGTTACGGGGTCATGGTCAAGGCGGGGCTCATTCGTAGAGGCCGTTTGCATGATCCGGGACGAATCGAGATAGGTGGCGGAAGACGCACGGGTGAATTGCACTTGGTCAATCCCCACCACGCCGGCAAAATCGGCCAAAAAAGAGGGGGGGGGGCATGAGAACGATTGGAGCGGCTATGGGCCTGATAATGGGTACTGTCCGTCGTCATATAAAATGGAACATCTGGCGGCCTGATCTAAGAGAGGGTCTGGCCCATCTGGTTGATCATATTAAGCGGCGTATTTGCGGTATTGCAAGCGCCGGGTTTCCATGGTTTTCCGTTTGATCCTTTCCC